>CBIHQO010000153.1:0-10538 GCA_966211735.1 uncultured Schlesneria sp. | reverse complement strand
ACCACAGATTGATCTCGAGGCTATTCCCATGGATTTGATGAGCACGCTGCCCGGTTCCCTGATGGAGAATTTTTTCCCGGCCGGTTGGGACCTGGCGAAAATTGACGCCTGCGTCGACCCCGATCCGTCGACGATTACAGTGCGACAGAAAAGCTGGCATAAGAACTTTCAACCGATTGCCTGCAGCAGTGTGACCGACTTTGACATGATGCTCGGTCACGAGATCGCCCTGACGATCAAACGTGCGAAAGACGCGGGTGAGCAAGCGGCGATGATCTTGCCGGTCGGCCCGATGGGAATGTACCGCTGGGCGGTCTATTTCCTGACCGAATGGAATGTGCCATGCGATCACGTCCATGGTTTCAATATGGACGAATGGTCTGACAAGGATGGCAATACGTTGCCGTCCTCAAATAAGGCATCGTTCCAATACGCGATGGAGCAGGCGTTCTATGGACCGCTCGGCAAGCTGACCGTCCCCAAGAAGCAACGCAACTTCGCCACCAAGAGACTACTGCCGACGTATGCCGAAAAGATCGGCGAGTTACGCGGCAAGGGAGCCAAGCTCACGACGATTTTTGGAATTGGTCGCGTTTGCCACATCGCTTTCTGGGAACCGCATTTCGCAGGTGAGTTCAACTCGACAGAAGAATGGAAACGCCAGACTCATCGGTTGGGAGCCCGTTTGCATCCGCTCACGATTGAGCAAAACGCATTGACGAGTTTCAAAAGCCGCACGACGCATGTGCCGGCCTTCGCCAATACCATCGGCCCCGGCCTGTTCTTGGGATGCGACAAGATCATCGGCGGTGCTGACGGAATATTCGGCAGGGGGATGCAGTGGCAGGGGCTCTCGCTGTGGATGACCTTGCGTCACGAACCGACTCCTTGGATCCCGTCGACCTTCATGCCAGGTCAGCCCGGAAGACTGTTCTTTCTGCAGGAACTGGCTGGCCCGTTGCTGGCCGAATGCAACTGAATGGTATTGAATCGGCGACAGCTGAAAATGTCCGTGCCACGGATATTTCTCATGGGCGAAAGACGATGGGTGTCGAATCGAGACAGCTTTTCCAAGCTGTAACTCAATTTACACACAATAGTTAGGTACTAGATAGTGATGAGAATGTGCTGTTGAGAATGCCGAATTTACGACACCGGTGTTGGCTTGCGTGTCCGCACTGCCCCAGCTAAACTTTCCCGCTCGTTTATGGTTTTGGAGATTGTCCCGACTGAGCCTGATCGGCTTGGACGGAGACTAAGGGTTGAACGATGCCGATTCGTCCACGGACTAAGTTGAAGATTGAACGCAAGACTAAGCGTTGCCCAAAATGCAACAAGATTGTTCGCATGCGGGTTCGCTGCAAAACTTGTCATAAGAAATTGCGGTAATTGATTACCTCGCAAGCAGTTAGCTTGCGAAGAATCCCCGCCTTTTAGTATTTGCCTGACGGCGGTCGCCGTTGAGTTGTTTCGGAGAATACTGTTTACCATGCCGCGCACTGAACGAGATCGGGAAAAAGAACGTCGCCGTAAGCACAAAGTCCAGTTGAAGAAGCTGGAAGCCCGGTTCCGTAAAGCAACCAATCAAGGCGACAAGCAATTGATCGCTGCCAAGGTTCGTCGGTTCAGCCCGATGATCAACCTGGAAACTCGCGCTGCCGAAGCGGCCGCTGAGGCCAAGGCGACAGCCGCCGATAAGAAGGCCAAGAAGTAATCGCAGACGATTCTTCATCGACAAAATTTCACACGGCAGGGGAATTCCTGCCGTGTTTTTTTATGCCCAAAATTTCATCCGATTGTGGAAGATCTTCGTTCGCTGGCTGTCACCATCGAGAATTCGCCGCATGTCGCTGCGAACTATCTTCGAGATTGACTGAGCAGCCATGATCTTTTCTGCGAACGACCAACTACCGAAAACCTTCATTGCAGCAAAGCGAATGGCGATTGCTGCTGTCGCCATGACGCCGCTTCTTCTTGTCATCGTAATCTTTAAGCAATCCGCGCATCACGTTCTCTTCGCCGTATGCTCATTTCTGTTGATCCCGCTCATGGCTGGACTTGGATACGGAGTCTGTCGGGTCGCTCGAATGGTCTCCCTTCGCGCGCCAGAAAACCCCAGAGACTTTTTTCCTCAGGACTGGCCACTGCCTTTCCGCCTTTTTAACGCGATCCAGCGATTGAAATACCACCCTCTGCACATCGCAGCCTCTTCGATGTTCATCAACGCCTTTGTGGTACTTTGGTGTGGGCTCCTGCTAATTTGGGTTTCGACGGCAGTTGTGTTGATGTCCCTTCAACCATGAAGCAGTAAGATAGTAAACGGAAGCAGCGGATAAACTCCTCTCGGTTAGTGAGCGAACCTCAATGGCGACCGAAATGACAGACTCCACGACGGTTCCCGCCTACAACCTGCAGTGCATGGATATCTGGAGCGGCAACCAATCGGTCACGAGCGATGTCGTGACACCGGGCTTGGAATTGTCCGTCTATAGCCGCCCCTATCGAGGCGAGAGCAGGGGAGGCGATGTTCACTATGTTTCACTCTGCGCGAGCGGCTTTATCACCCGAATGCTGCTGGCGGATGTCTCGGGACATGGCGAGGCGGTTGCCGAAACATCTCAGCAGCTTCGAGCACTCGTTCGTCGGTTCATGAACAGTTCCAGCCAGACTCGCCTGGTGCGCGAGCTCAATCGCGAATTCACGGCCCTCACAAAATCCGCTCGCTTCGCGACGGCGATCGTCGCGACGTACCTCGCCAATGACAGCCGCCTGGTTCTGTGCAATGCGGGGCACCCGCGTCCGTTGTGGTATCAGCACCGAATCGGCAAGTGGTCCTACGTTAACCAGGATCTGATTGAAGATGGGCGAGTGGCCAATCTGCCACTAGGCTTCGACTCATCGACCAACTATCAGCAGTTCAGCCTCAAGATGGAAGAGGGGGATCTGTTTCTGTTGTACACAGACGCATTAACCGAAACGCGCAACAGGGATGATAAGCTGCTTGGCGAGACGGGATTGTTGAACCTCGTCCAGTCGATTCCGATCACGAATGTTCGGGATCTCAGCCAACGCATCCTCGCTGGCCTCGATCAGTATTCGGAAAACCGGCCTGCTGATGACGATGTCACACTGCTGGTACTGCGTTACAACAAAAGCGGTTGGCGATTCCCGTCAGTTGGTGAGAAGTTGAACGCTTATGCCAAACTGCTTCGCCTGAAGCCCGCCTAAAGGGACCGACTGTGCAGAGCAAAGCGACTACAGTTGATTTGTATCTGGCCGAACTACCAACCGACCGCCGCGAGTCCGTACAAGCGGTCAGGCAAGTGATTCTGTCCAACCTCGATCCAGGCTACGAAGAGGGAATGCAGTACGGCATGATCGGCTACTATGTTCCTCACAGCCTCTATCCGTCCGGATACCACTGCGATCCCAAGCAACCGCTGCCATTCGTTTGCCTGGCCTCTCAAAAGAACTATCTCTCGCTGTACATGATGTCGGTTTATGGAGACAGCGAGTTGGCAAAGTGGTTTCAAGCCGCCTGGAAGCAGACCGGTAAGAAACTCGACATGGGAAAGAGTTGCATCCGATTCAAGCGACCAGAAGATCTGGCGCTCGATGTGATCGGCGAAGCGATCCACCGACAGCCGGTGGCGAAGCATATTGAATTCTATGAGAAAGCAATCGTCAGAAACAAAACGACAAAAATGTCCGTGAAAAAAGCTGTTCGCAAAGCGACTAAAAAACCGGCAGCTTCAAACCGAAAGAAATTGCCCGAATAACGACGACGCGAGGGTTCTGTTCGACCGGCTTACGAATTGGCGGGTGACACGATCGACTGTTCGATCCAAGCCCAAAGTTGTGTGGCAACCTCCAGCTTTGTTCCGGCAAACGAGGCCACGGTGCTACCCGCGTCGTCGATCACTTCAATCTGATTCGTCTCAGCACCAATCGCCGTTGGACGATTGAGGACAATCGCATCACAGTTTTTGTGCTTCAGCTTTCTGAGAGCATTCACGTGGGCGTATTCGTCTGACTCCAGGGCAAAGCCAATGATCCAGCGTGTCCCTTTGTTGCGTCCCAAGTCGGCCAGGACATCGGCAGTCTCGACCAGTTCCAATTCCAGTGAGACTCCTGTCTTCGCCAGTTTGCCGGGGAATCGAGATTTCGGTCGATAGTCGCAGACGGCCGCCGTGGCGATGACCCCATCACAATCAGGGAACAGGCGATTGCAGGCCGACAGCAGATCGTCAGTCGTTTCCACAGGGTGGACTTCGCAGCCGGCAGGTGGTGTCAACGAGACAGGCCCGCACGCCAGAACCACTTGATGCCCCGCCGCCAAGATGGCCTCCGCGAGTGCAAAACCCATTCGTCCGCTGCTCGCATTCGACAGGTAGCGCACGTCATCCAGATATTCACGCGTTGGACCGGCAGTGATGAGAATGCGCATGTCGCTAGCGATCTGTTCCGTCGAGAGTTTTAGCAGTGGAAGAACTCGCCCCTGTCCCTGCCAGGATACGATCAATTGCTTCCAGGATTTCCAGAGGCTCGGCCATTCGTCCTGCTCCCACCTGGCCGCAACTGAGCCAGCCGCTGCCGGGTTCGGCGAAGAGAACACCGTCCGCTCGCAGTTGATCGACGTTTCGCTGGACAGACGGCTTCGCCCACATCTCACAGTTCATCGCGGGAGCGAGCAAGAGGGGGCAGGTGATCGTCAGCGCGAGGGTCGACAAGAGATCTCCGGCGAAACCATTGGCGACATGCGCCAGATAGTTTGCCGTTGCGGGAGCCACGATCATTAAGTCGGCCCGCTGGGCTAACCCAATGTGTTCGCCGCGGAAATGCTCTGAAGGCTGAAACATCCCGCGATGGACTGGTCGGCCCGTCAGAGCTTCAAAGGTGGTCGCACCGATGAATTGCTCGGCGGCTTCGGTCATCACAACGCTGACCGAAGCTCCCGCCTGAACGAGCTTACTGCAGAGGTCTGCCGTCTTATAGGCGGCAATACCTCCAGTCACACCCAGCAATAGTTCGCGACCACGCATGTGTCGGTCTCGAATCGATCCTATAGGTCATCCAGCGAAGGACCGCTGTCGAAATGACGTTCACGAGGTGCATTAGGATCGGGACGTGTCACCACGGCTCCGCTGGCGTCGAGGAAAATCTTGTCTTGAATGATTTCTTGAATCACGACTTCCATCGGATTCTTGGTCTGGATTTCGACCAATTGCTTGGCACCGCGATTCAGAGCGACCATTCGCTTCTGGATCAACGTGGAGAGCTTAAAGCGTCCCCCAACCTTCTTGACGATCTCTTCTTCTTTCAGTTCTTCGAGCATGTCGTCCTCATTGAATGACGTCGTAACAATTCGCTGACTGTAATCGGGACATCCTTCGACAAGAATGTCCCAGTGAGATTTAATCCAATGGCGGGGATCGCGAATCCTTTAGTCTGCCGGATCTACGCCTCGTCCGCAAGTCTCAGCTCAATTTGCGGTTACTCCGATTGCTGCCTCAGAATCGCATGGATTTCCTGGACGGCATCATGCAGATCGTCGTTGACGACCCGGTGACGATACCGGTGGGCCAATTGCAATTCGTCTTCGACCTTCCTCAGTCGGCGCTGGATCGTCTCTTCGGAATCCGTTCCACGCTGCCGCAGGCGTTGTTCGCAGACGGCAATCGAGGGGGGTTCCAGAAAAATCGTAACAGCGTCTGGATACTCGTCCATCACGCGAAGAGCTCCCTGCACGTCGATTTCCAGGAATGCCCAGCCGCCGGCGGCCTGTGCGCGGTGCAGTTCGGACTTCAACGTCCCGTACCAATAGCCAGCCCCGAAGACTTCGGCGGTTTCCAGAAACTCGCCCGCGGCTTTTCGAGCCGCAAACGTTTCTGCTGGCAGGAAATAGTAAGAATCGCCTTCGACTTCACCGACGCGTTTAGGGCGAGTCGTGGCGGAGATGCATTTCACAAGCTTGATGGGTGACTCGCGAATCAGGCGTTCAACGATCGTCGTCTTGCCGCTCCCGCTGGGCCCGGACAACACCACAACTCGAAATGGCAGTCCTTGCGTATCCGCGACCACGATCGTCTGGCTCCCCATTTCCGCGAAATCACACCAATTCAGCAGCTATCGCTGTTATTCTACGTTCTGGACGATTTCCCGCATCCGTTCGACGCAGACTTTTGCCTCAACGGCAGCGTGGGCGATGCCGACATGATTGGATTTGGACCCAATCGTATTCACTTCGCGGAATAGTTCCTGGCACATGAAATCTAGCTTGCGACCTTGCGACACCGTGTCGTCCAGCAGCTTTACAAACTGCGACAAATGGCTGCGCAGCCGCGTGATTTCTTCGTTGATGTCGCAGCGATCCGCATGCAGCGCGACCTCACGCAGGACATCGGCCGGCCCTAATCGCGTGTCCAGATCCTTTACCAAGTCGTTGACCCGCTGCAACAGCTTGTCGCGGTATTCGATGATCACCTGCGGAGCGAGGGCGGTGACCTGATCAACCTGGGCAGCGATTGCGGCACACTGGGTCCGCAGTTCGTCCGCCATAGACGCCCCTTCGCGACGACGAAACTCTCCCATATGCTTCGCAGCTGCCCGAACCGCCTGCGATACGACCGGCCACATTTGCTGAGCCGTGGCCGTATCGAACGCACCATCGTCGAGGACGCCGGGTAGCGACAGCATTGTGCTGAACTCCGGCGGTGCGAGAGATAGGTCAGCGCAGATCTTTTGCATCTGCTGCCAATAATCAGCGATCGCAGCCGGATTCAGACGGGGAGCGTGCGACGTTGACGAGCGATCAAACCGAATGGCCAGCGAAACACTACCGCGAGTAATCGTCTCGCGCAACAAATGCTCGATTTCAGATTCGAATTGCAGAAACCCGTCCGGGCAGCGCAGCGAAAGCTTGAAGTGTCGATTATTGACACTGCGTAACTCGATTCGGCAGAGCACGTCGCCCAACCGCTCACGCGCTTCACCAAATCCGGTCATGCTCAGCAGCACAGCATCTCTCGCACTGGAAATCGTCTCGAACTCGGATCACGCCAGGCGACAGCCTCACGCAAACAACAAACGATCACTCAGGCTTATTCTCGGAAGAAGCCTTCTCAGCCGCGGCTTCTCCGTCTGGTTTCTTAGCAGGTTCGGCTGGCTTTTCAGGAGCCACCTCTTTGGCTTCTGGTGCGGGGTCATTCTTCGCGCCTTCCTCGGCAGCGTTCTTCTTCTCTTCGGCAGACTTCTCAGTGGTCTCTGGCTTCTTCGGTTCGACAGCAGCGTCCGGCTTGACACTCTTGTCGGCAGTGCCATCCGTCGCCTTGGCCCCGTCTGGCTTCGCCCCGTCTGGCTTCGCACCGTCTGGTTTCGCCGGGCCTGGAAGTTCCAAGTCGCCGCCCTTCTTGTCTCCGTCTCCCTTTTCACCAGCAGTTTTGTCTTCGGCAGCTTCTTTGACTTCCGGAGCAAAGTCGCGAATCTTCGCCGACTGGGATCGAGAGTTACTCGCCAGCAGCACGCAGACGCAGCCAAGCACGATCCACGCCGTGGCCAGCCAAATCGTGATCTTGGTGAAGACATCGCCAGCCTTGGTACCGAAGGCACTTTGGCCGCCCATACCGCCGAAGGCACCTGCCAAACCACCACCACGACCGCGCTGCAGCAGGATGATTCCAATCAGAATCAGTCCCACGAACATATGCAGAAACATCATGCTGTAGGTGAGAAACATATACATGCTAAACGATTCCCTGTTTTCTTGTCGCGGAGAGCACCAGTCGAAGTGGCTCCATCCTTCACGACCTCTATTAGCGGGCTCAACGTCTCAGCGGGACAATTCCGCCGCCGCGTTGACGATCCCCATGAACTGATCACTCTTCAGACTGGCTCCGCCAACCAATGCCCCGTCGACATTCGGCTTCGACAAGATTTCCTTGGCATTCTCCGGCTTCACGCTGCCGCCGTATTGGATTCGCAACTCCGCCGCCAGTTTAGCGTCAAATCGCGAGGCCATCCAATCGCGAATAAAAGCATGTGCCGATTCAGCTTGTTCTGGCGAGGCCGTAACACCGGTCCCGATGGCCCAGACTGGTTCGTACGCAATTACCAACTTGGACAATTGTGCTGATGTAAACCCAGCCAATCCGCCTTCCAATTGCGTCGTCAACACAGCTTCAGTTCGATTGGCCTGGCGATCTTCCAGGACTTCGCCAACGCAGAACATGATACCAAGCTTCTGCGCAATTGCAGCGGCGACTTTCTTGTTGATGATCGCATCGGTGTCGCCGAAGAACTGGCGGCGTTCGCTGTGACCCAGGATCACCCATTCACAGCCGACATCCAGCAGCATGTCGAGCGACGTTTCACCAGTGAAAGCGCCCGATTTTTCGAAATACGCGTTCTGGCCACCTAACAGAACTGGGCTGCCGGCCAGGATTTGCTTCACGGACCACAAAAACGGAGCCGGCGGGCAGACCGCGACATCGACAGCCGGATTGGATGCAGCCACGGCCGATGCCACTTCTCGAGCCAGCGCTTGCGCTGACTGAAACGTGGTGTTCATCTTCCAGTTACCCGCCACAAATTTTCGCCGCATAGCCTGAATCCTTCATTCACCGTCAAACCGATTGATCCGTCCACCATCGGCTTCAATCAACCACCATGACAAAAAGACCTCCCGACTTTGGGAGGTCCTGTTTATTTAATTCCCAGCCTATTCCACAGGGTCGCTCTTGGGATAGGAACCCAACACTTCCATTCGGACGGCCAGCTTCGCCAATTCTTCCAAGGCTCGCTTCACCTTGGCGTCCTTCGTGTGGCCTTCGCAATCCAGGAAGAAAATGTACCCGGTTTCTGGACCACGTAATGGAAACGACTCAATCCAAGTCAGGTTCAACTTCGATTGCTTGAAAATCGTTAGTGCATCAGAAAGCGAACCGGGACGATGTGGAATCTGCAGCAACAGCGATGTCCGATCACGTCCGGTTGGCAATGCAGGACGATCGCCGATCATCGCAAATCGAGTGACATTGCTCTTGTTATCTTCGATGTTCTCGGCCAGCACTTGCAGCCCGTACTCGACAGCAGCCTGCTTGCCGGCCACGGCGGCGGCTCCCGGCTTGTCACGAGCCAACTGAGCAGCAGTCGAGGTACTCGTGACTTCGATCAGACGGGCTTGCGGCATGTTGCGACTGAGCCAATCACGACATTGCGAAAGCGCCTGAGGCTTGCTGTAAACTTCGTTGATGTCTCCTCGAGCGGCTCGCCCCAGCAGATTGTGATGAATCGCGAGTTGGATTTCGCCACAGATCCGGAGCGGCAATCGAGTGAACATATCCAGCGTGTCGATGATGCGACCATCGGTGCTGTTCTCGATCGGAACCACACCGAAGTCAGCGTGTCCGCGATTCACCTCTTCGAAAACGGCCGGAATGGTGTTCACAGGAATCAGGTCCGCCGATTCGCCAAATCGTTCAATCGCAGCCATGTGCGAGAAGCTGAAAGCGGGACCCAGATAGGCAACGCGTTGGACGCGTGCTTGATTCCGAACGGCACTGAGGATGTGACGGAAGACGCCGCGAATGGTACGAGCAGGCAGCGGGCCCTGATTCTCGGACTCGAGTTTGGCATAAAGGTCATCATCATTCCGCGGATCGTAGATGATGGCCTTACGATCCGGTGCGGCTTCAATCAATTTTATCGTCGCTGCGGCACGGCGATTGATGAGCTTCACGATTTCCTGGTCAAGTTTGGCGACTTCCGCTTCCGCATTTGCCGCAACTTTCGCTGCGGATGAGGGCGCCGCTTTGGCCGAACTCGGTGCTGGACTTGGTTTTGCGGGCTTCTTTGGCACCGGTTTGCTAGCCATCCACCACACTCCCGATTCAGGCGAAACTAAAGTTGCCCTCACCAGACTGCGACAATCTGTCTGATGAGTCGTCACGGTCACACAGTTGTTTTCTCAAGGGCGAAATGACGTTTTTACAGGTGGTGTATCGCTTTTGCAAGCAGCGGGCAGAGGTTGCGCATCGGACCAACGAATTTCAAAGCCGAAATCGGACCGACGCCAACAAGACTGCCAAATCGACACCGCCTATTTATTGACCAACTGACTTGCATTTCGCCAAAATGGCAGCAGAGCGATCGCCGCGATAGGGCACCAAACAACAAACGGGAAGGCTAGCGTTTACCAGATAATGAGTTACAGCAATCGATGACTCTGCATTCGGGATGGGCGCGATGTTTGCTTCCATGTTCTTGACCAGATTGCGGGTCTGCCTCGGCCCGATCTCGCTTATCGAATTCAAAAACCAAACCTCGAATCACATACTCCAACAAGGAACGGCAACATGGCTATTCAAGAACGAATCATCGGCATCGACCTGGGTACGACGAACTCCGTCGTCTCGATCATGGAAGGTGGCGAAGTCAAAGTCATCGCGAACCAGGAAGGGAATCGCATCACCCCCAGCGTTGTCGCGTTCACTGAAAAGGGTGATCGACTGGTGGGTGATCCCGCCAAGCGCCAGGCGGTA
>CBIHQO010000152.1:0-10593 GCA_966211735.1 uncultured Schlesneria sp. | reverse complement strand
CGAGCAGCGCGGACATGCCCTGATCGAGGTCGGCGCAGAGTTCGAGGTGGGTTTCAAAGTTCTGGCCGTGGCTGTCCCACCACGCTCGCGCCACTTTGACGAAGGGAACTCCCGCTTCGACGAGCCTGCGGGCGATCAGGCATTGCTCCTGTAATTGAGTCGGGCCGTAGAAGTCGCGGGCGGACTGCGGTTCCAGGTTGATATCGAACAGCTTCTCGCTGGCCATGATCCCGCGGACGCGTTCGTAGGCCATACCGTGGCTGGCGACAGAGGGATCGTATCGCTTATCGGCGAATCGCTTGGCCAGCATCTTCTGCAGGTCGGCTCGTTCCTGGTGGTCGATTTCCGTCATCGAATCGGGGCGTCGAATATTGGGCGGAATCATGCTTTCGGTTAGGAACGTTGGGGCGTAGCGAGCTCCGAGGAAGCCGGCTCCCCCTTTGTGTCGACCTTCTGTTTCCGAGTACATCGAGACATAGTCGGGGACCTGGCTATCGGCCCGGCCGAGTTCGCGGGCGATCAGTGCTCCCAAGTCGGGATAGTCGACCGCTTGCTCCATCGCGCGGCCGGTCTCCATCAATCGCGTCCCGCCACCGTGATCTGCGTTGCGGGTGTTCAGGGAACGGATGATGGCAGTGGTCTTCAATCGTTGTGCCATCTTGGGCATCAACTCGCTGATCTGGACACTTGGGATGTCCGTGGAGATGGCGCGAAACGGGCCGCCGGTTAAACGACCGGGCTTGGGGTCCCACGTCTCGAATTGGCTGGCGCCGCCGCCCAGCCACAGCAGAATTACGCTCTTTTGCTGACGCTTGAGTTCTGCCGCGAGACAAGGGTTCTTGAGCGCATCCATCACTCGCATATTGGCGGCGAAGGCGGTGGCCCCGGCGAACACAGTTCTGCCGAGGAAACCTCGTCGACTGACACCGTGATCGGGCGAGCCACAGAACGAAGAGTTCGCATGTGCCATTTGTTAATCCCTTGGCAATTTGGTGACGTGGTCGCGATCGACGATTCTGAGTCAGACAGTCTAATGGTTGAAACGCAATTCGGGGCTGGTCAGCAGTGCCCAGACCATTTGGCGCAGGCCGGCGACTGGTTCTGCTCGTTTATCAAGGAACAGCTCACAGGCCACCAGCTCTTCTCCGGTTGGAGGACGCGTGAGTGTGGCCCAGTAAGCAGTGGTAATCTGCTTCGTTTTGTCCGTCTCGGGGCGAATTGCACCGACCAGGCGGTCGGGGGAATCTCGCAGGTAATCGTCGGCAACCTGGGGGCTGTTACTGAAGAGGAGCGCTTCATCGACGCCGACTTGGAAGTTTTCACCCGGCTGTTCGAATTGATGTGCGAACCCTTCACAGTTCCGTTCGAGTTCGTCGCGACGTTTCTGCCATTCGTCGTCGGCTTCCGGCTTGTAGGTTTCAGGAGCCGCGCTGGCCATGCGCAGTGACATGGAATATTGCCGCGGTGAGAGAGGTCGAATCAACGCGACGGCAAACAGATCTGCTGAGGGAGGGGCCGTCGAGCCGGACCATTCGCTGGATCTGGCGTAGGCTTGACTGAGAACAATCCCGCGGACCAGGCGTCGTAGATCGTACTTGTGGGAAATCAGATCACGCGTCAGCCATTCCAGGAGTTCGGGGTGGCTGGCCGAATTCCCTGAATGCATCTGATCGAGAGGATGAACAATTCCTCGCCCCAGGAACATCGCCCAGACTCGATTGACGATGGCTTTCGCAAACATTTGGTCATTGCCAGATTGCAGAGCGATTTCCACAAGTTTGGCTCGCGGACTGAACGGTGGCTTCGTGATGGGCCCGGCCTTGTCGTCCTGCATCTGCTTTTTAACTTCTTCGTCCCGCTGTTTGCGTTCGTCCGCGCTGACTTCAATGACAGGCTCATCAACGATTGTGCCCGTCAGAAACATGAGTCGAGCGACTTTGTCTTCGCCCTTGGTGGTTTTAAATTTGACTTCACCAGCGAATTTCTCAGCGACCAGATTTTTCTTGGTGACGTAAGTTCGCTGGAAGAATGCGGCCAGGCCGAAGTAGTGATCCTGCTTCCAATCTTCAACCAGGGGATGATCGTGGCACTTCGCGCAACTGACGTTGACGCCGAAAAAGATGGTGCTGGTTTCGTTGGTGAGTTCGTCGAGTTCCTTCGCCCTGACGCGGACGAAGGTGGTGGCCGCTTTGGTCTCCGGATCGTCTTCATTGCCGATCAGCATGTCGCGAAACATCTGATCCCAAGTCCGATTCTGTCGAACAGCCTTGAGAAGATACTCACGCCATTCGGTGTGATTCCCTTTCTGGCCAGACATCAATAAGTCATCGAGCTGATTGCGAAACTGATAGGTAAAATCCGGTGAGACCAATAGGCTCTCGACGAGCTTGAGGCGTTTATCGGGCTCCGTGGATTCAATGTACTTTTTGGCTTCAGCGATGGTGGGGATTCGTCCTTGCAGGTCCAGGACCGTTCGCCGCATGAGTGTGCCATCATCAGCCGCGGGGGCGGGATGAACTTGCTGCTCTGTCAGGCGGGTTTGCACGTAGTGATCGACGGCTTGCTCGATTGGGAGATCGGGAGCGATCAGGTCGGCAGCGTGAAGTTGAGTTACCAAAGCCAGAACGATAGACAGCGTCAGAAGATTACGAACCAGATTCATAGGAATCGGTATCCTTCGATCGGCGTGGCAGTTTTGGCGGGGAACGGGCGGGATCACGTAGCGGTGTGGCAGGGCTCTTCTTTTCTTCGCCTGACGACTGTCGAACAGATTAGCAAAACTTGATGCCAGTCGCAAGAACTTACCAAGTTCCGGAGGCTGCCACTTTCCGAAGCCCTAGTTGAACTCGCCGTTGTTTCATCTGATTGGCGGATATCAGTCGCAACCGCGTGTGCCAGGATTCATAACAGGTTGAAATCGGGCTTCGATCGGAGTACGGTTCGTGCAGGCAACTATTTAGCATGCAGATATTTTGTATCTGATCCAATTTCTTGACGGAGGGACCCGTGAAGCGAAGCCTGCGCATGATGCGAATACTGACGGTGGCGTTTCTGGGGTACGTTGTCGGCTGCAATTCTCAGTCGGCGACGAAGCCGTCCGGGGACTCTAAGTCGGCCATCACGAATCCAGCCTCCGAAGTCACTGCTGCCGATCCTTCAGGTGCAGCCGTGGCTCCTCTCGCGGCTCCTGTTGCTTCCGTACCAATTGTGGTCCGCCCCGTCGATTGGAGTGCAGAGACTCAAGGAGCACAGATCGTCTCGATCACTCCTGAAGGGCTGCAAGGAGGGCGACTGGAAGAGAGATATCCAACGCCAGTCGTGGAAGTACGGGGAACCGTCCTTAGCATCGATACGGATCTCATGGGCCCCGAATTCAGCAGCGTGCGGCTACAGGGCCCCGGCGGAGATGCGATTCCTGTTCGCATCTTGGAACGTCAAGCATTTGCTCGGGTTGGACCTGGTCAAATTGTCGCGCTGCAGGGCAAGAAGATCGATGTCTCGGCCATCGAACATTTTCCGTTCAGAATCCTGGATGCGGGCGTGAATCTATGTCCTGTCATTTCCAGTTCGCAGATCTCCGAAGACTTCGCCAAAGATCCTCAAATTGCACACGAGAAGTACTACGGGCAATGGTTCTATTTGCACGGCAAAGTCGCCGACATTCGAAAAGAGTGGGACGAGAACGCGTTGGTGACCTTGGAGGGAGATGCCACTTGGCCGGTTACATCGTGGGTCAAGAAAGCCGAAGCCGCTCAGATCGAGGTTGGTCGTGAGTTCTCGATGTTGGCGAAGTACGAACCGGTCGCCGAATTGATCGTCGAAGAGCCGAAGGTCGAACTGAAGGGGCTACCCATCACGGTTGAATTCCCTGCTGCCGGAATGACCTATGGCAGTGCCTTGTTGAGCCGTGCCGAACGTGATGCTCAAGCTAGCGAACGTCTCCGTGCGGCCGCCCCTGAGATCAGTACTGATGCACCCGCCTTGATTCGACAATTCCGCGATAGTGAAGTCCAATTCCGATCGGACTATGGCGGTAAAGTTGCTGAGGTTGCCGGAATAATTCAGGAGTTTGGCGTCCAGAAGGACGGGCATCCACTGATTCATTTGGTGGGTGACGAGTTGCTGACGTTTGACGTTGTCCTGGCATCGGATGCACCTTGGGATCAACTTCAGCCAGGTCAGCGCATCACAACCCGGGGGCAGTTTGTCAGGTCATTGTTCATTCCTCAGATTGATCATGCGATCATTGTGAAGTCTGACGTGCCGGAACAACCGCTTCGCCAGGTGACTGCTGCGGATGTCACCGCGGGTTGTCTGAACGCGGATGATAAGTTTGCCAGTGATTGGAAAGATCGAGTCGTGAAGGTCACGGGCAAGATTCAGTCCATCAACTTGCAGGGTGTCGATCCGATCATCGTCCTGGAAGGACCAGATGACAGTCGAGTGCAGATCGAATTGGACTCGAAGCAGCATGCTCGGCAAATGCGGTTTACCGAGCAGGCGGTGGGAAGGACGGAAACGTTTCTGGGGCGTATCAATGCGGTTGACGATGATGCGAAGATTGTCAGCCTGAAGGATGGATGGATCCTGAAGTCATCGGGCGGGGCAACGCAATAGTCGCAGCGCTGTCAATCGGTCAACCGGACTGACTGGATCCGGCTGATCGTTCAAGGAAAGGAACCATGATGAGCAACACGGAATTAGCAACGTTTGGCGGTGGATGCTTCTGGTGTGTCGAGGCTGTCTTTGAACAACTGCGCGGCGTGGAATCTGTGACCTCAGGTTACACCGGCGGAACTGTCGATGAGCCAACGTATGAGCAGGTGTGCACCGGCAGAACCGGGCATGCCGAAGTCGTTCAGGTTGCCTTCAATCCGGATGTGATCACGTTCTCAGATCTGTTGGACGTGTTCTTTGCGATCCATGACCCGACGACCTTAAATCAGCAAGGCGCGGATGTGGGGACTCAGTATCGATCGGCGATCTATTTTCAATCGATGGAACAACAAGCCGCCGCGAATAAGAAGATTGCGGAAGAAAGTCACGCGTATCCAGTACCGATCGTGACCGAAGTGACTCCCCTGGGGAAATTCTATCCGGCTGAGGAGTACCATCAGGGGTACTTCCAGGGGAATCAACAGCAACGATATTGCCAAATGGTTGTGTCACCGAAAGTGGCCAAGTTTCGTGCGAAGTTCGCAGATCGCTTGAAGTAGGGTGCCAGATAGTCGTGGTCGATATCGAACAGCTTCTTGCAGAGACGATTCTCGAAGGTGCCGAATGGCATTCGTCTGTGGAATCCACCAACAGTCTGGCTCTTAAGTGTGCCGCCGATGCCTCGTGCAAGACGCCATACCTGATCGGAGCCAGTGAGCAGACGGCAGGGCGTGGCCGCGGGACAAACCGCTGGTGGGCCTCTAAGGGGACGTTGATGTTCTCTGTCTTATTCGATATGCCATCTCTAGGTATCCCACAGAGCGATTGGCCACGCTTTTCATTGGGAACGGCGCTCTCGGTCGCTGAAACGATCGAAGCGTTCGCGCCGCAAATCCCCGTTGGTCTCAAGTGGCCCAACGACGTTTGGATTGGGGCGCGTAAGACCTGCGGAATTCTGATCGAGCAGTCGCATCTGGCTCCTCATCGGCTTGTTGTAGGCATTGGACTTAACGTGAATACGCAGTTTGGAGACGCGCCCGCAGAACTTCGCGAGATCGCGACTTCGTTGGCGGCCGAGTCGGAGCAGCGGTTCAGCCTGCAAGAGGTATTAGTCAGACTGGTTCAGCGTTGGGAACTCAACATGGCGGCGCAGCGCAAGGGCGATTGGGATCTGCGGCGACTCTGGTCGCGGCTTTGTGTTCTCAGCGGTCAGCGGGTTCGCGTCAGCTCCGCGAGCGGAGACATTCTTGGTCAGTGCCACGGCATCGCCGATGACGGCTCTCTGCTGGTCGAGGAGAGCGGACACACGAGAAGGTGTTACGCTGGGACCGTGCGACTTCTCGATTGAATGACCGTTGTTCGGATGGTAGTCGATTCACCAGGACACTGCGAACTTGATCTTGGCAGCCAGCTCCGCGAGTTGCCTTGCGTCGGCCTGCTTGAGGGGAACCGTTGTCTCATTCAACGAACTGTCGCTGGCGGTGGACGAATTTGACTGACACATCACCATAAACGCCTCTTTGGTTCCGATTTTATCGGGGCTTACTGCGATGACGCCGTAGTCAACCGCATTGGCCGCACGAACGGCTTTTCGTTTCCTCGATGAGGCACCTGCTCCTGATAGGCCGGTTGATAACACGCTACACAGTATTGCCAGTGAAGCGTCGACACTGTGACTTCGTTGGCGATGGATTCGTGGTGCGGAGTGGTCGGGCGAGGGAATTGACCACGCGAAATCATGATTGTGGAAGGGATTATTTCCTGCTTCATCGAAACTGGTGGTTACCAATCCGAATAGCCCCTGTTTGGCGGCCAGGCTGGCGATGCCGCCCAAGTCTCCACACGGCCGACTATTCTTAACGAAAACCGTACCGATGCCCACGGAATTGGCTTTTTCGATCGCCATCGCTACGGCTTTTGTGATTGCGACATGTCCCATCCCCGTGCTGCCATCCAATACGGCGGTCGCAGGGGTTTCACTGACGGTGATGACCCGAGCTCGTGGATCGATGTCACCGAGATCCATTGTATCCAAGTATTCGGGAAGCGTGCCGGTCCCCTCGCCGAATCGTTGCAGCAGGTCTGCTTCAATCATTCTTTCGGCGACGATTTCGCCTTCGGCGGCGAACATCCCCTTGCGCTGCAGCAACTTCACGATCAGTTGATGCAGCGTGGACCGATCGACTTGAATGATCGATGCAGGATCTGAATCGGACGGCTCCATGAATGCATTGCCTTTTCAATGATGTTGATGCGATGTGGTTTTGAATCGCTTGAGACTGAGGAAGTTAATCGGCAGCGTCGTTGACCGAGTGGTCGCCAGATCAGCGAGAGTTTCACCGATTACGGGTGCGAACTTGAAACCGTGTCCCGAGAATCCCGTTGCGATGACGACGTTGCTCCATTCGGGATGAAAATCAACGATGAAATGGTGATCCGGCGACATCGTATACAGGCAAACGGAGTATCGCTCGGGAGTCGGGTCGAGCCCCGGAATTTGCGATCTGATGAATTCAGATAAACGCGTGACATCGGCTTCGTGCTGCGATCGATCGACATGGTCGAGATCAGGTACGAGTTCGCCACCTGAATGCTCCGCGACTTTTGCGGTCTTCTCATCGAGGCTCGGAAAACCGTAGAACGTGCCGTGAGGGAACTCATAGAAGTATGTGGGCGTTCCCTCGTTGACACGGAAAGATCCCTGGCGAAGTGGAAACCAGCCGACATACTTTCGTTGAACTTGCAGGGGAAGCCCAAGTTGTTCCAGGCACTCCCCTGCCCATGCTCCGGCGGTGACGACGAGCGAACCGGCAGAGTACTCGGCGCGGTCGGTGCGAACCACGACCGAAGTTCCGTTTGAGGACCACTCCAGGACTCGTTCGCCCGATCGGATTTCTGCGCCGCATTGCTGGGCGAGATCGATTTGTGCTTGGACACACTGCTCGACTAAGAGCATTCCGGCGAGAGGTTCGAATACGACCGTATGTTCTTCCGGAAATGACAATGAAGGCCAACGAAGATGAGCTTCAGCGGGCTTCATTTCTTCGATATTCAGCTGGTGCAGGTCCGCGGATCTTTTCGCTCCACAGATGGTCTCGCAGGTGGGAACGCCCGAAAGAGCCAGCCCGACTTGGTGAAACAGGGTGCGATCTGTTGCTCGCTCCAATACTTGCCATAGTTCATACGTCCTAAGCAACAGTGGGACGTAGTCGGGATGCTCGAAATAGGCCTGCCGGATGATTCGGGATTCGCCGTGAGAGCTTCCGCGATCATGGACCAGCGGAAACTGTTCCAGTCCCAGGACTTTGGCACCACGTGCGGCCAGTTGTTGGCACGCGGCAGAGCCCATGCCGCCGACTCCTAACACAATTACATCGAATGCCGCGGTCATGCCTCCAAGACCTCCTGCATCCACTGATCCAGTGCTGTGCGGATGTCATTCAAACAGGTGGCGGCACGTTCTCTGGCGAAGGCGATCGACGGATCGGTCGGCCTGTTGATGAAATAGTAGAACTTGATTTTCGGTTCAGTTCCGGAAGGCCGCATCGCCAGGGTGATGCGACATTCGTTTGATTGTCCGGAGAAAATCAGCAGGTCACCTGAGGGGGACGGCAATTGCTCGACTACATTGTTGGAGGGGAGCGAACGGACTTCGTGCTGTTGGAAGTCTCGCACAGATTCCCAGACGCAGCCAGCCAAGACCGAAGGTGGTCGTTTACGGAGAGCAGACATGATTCGCAGGATTTGAGCCTGTCCCGTCGGACCGGGGCACATCTTCGAGACCGTCTCTTCGAGAAAAAAGCCGTGCCGGTCGTAGAGTTCATTCAATCGATCCAAGAGCGTCAGGCCATGTTGTTTCAATTCTGCGGCCAGCTCCAGGACGTACAGTGCGCCGATGGCGGCGTCTTTGTCGTGACTATAGTTCCCTGCCATGAACCCAATAGATTCTTCGGCCGCAAAGACAAAACGATCTGCGGAGCGAGCATCGATCTCGCCCGCAATATATTTGAAGCCGACCAGGACATCGCGAATGACCTGCACGCCGTAAAAATGGCCGATGTCGGCAATCAGCGGTGTTGTGACGAGCGTTTCGATAATGTAATGCTCGGGCGTCAGTGTTCCGGCCGCCGTTCGCTGCCGCAGTACATAGTCGGTCAGTAACGATCCGAGTTGATTGCCGGTCAGGCAGACGAATTCGCCGACATCGTTTCGAACCGCGACTGCCATTCGATCGGCGTCTGGATCAGAAGCCAAAATCAATTCGGCATCGATTAGCTTGGCGTGCTCAATCGCCGGGCCAAAGACGGCGAAGCGTTCTGGATTTGGAAGCTGATCGGGCACGTTTGGGAAGCTGCCGTCTTGTGCCCGCTGCGGCTCGAAGATGGAAACTCCGGTGAACCCCGCCTGCTTTGTGACTTGATAGACGGAAGTCTCACCCACGCCGTGCAGGGGAGTGTAGAGCGCCTTGATGTCGCGGCGCGGCGACAAGCTGAGATTGCAAACTGCTGCGACGTAGTCCGCATCGATGCTTTCGTTCGTGAGCGTAATTTGATCGTCAGCGACGGCTCGGGCGAAGTCGATAAATTGGATTTCGGTGGCACTGTCGACACAAGCAATGATGCCAGCGTCGTGAGGTGGCAGGACCTGACCGCCGGTTGACCAATAGGCCTTGAAGCCATTGTCACTAGGAGGATTGTGTGATGCCGAGATCATCACTCCCGTGTCGCATCTGAGATACTGAACGGCAAAGGAGAGTTCCGGAGTCGACCGTGGCTGTGGGAAGAAATCGACATGAAATCCCTTGGCGGCCAAGACTTGTGCTGTGAGTTTGGCAAACTCTTCCGATCGATGCCGTGTGTCAAATGCGACGACCGCACGAGGTGTCGCCGGGACATGAGACGCCTTTTCTCGATATCGGAGCACATACGTTGCAAGGCCATGTGCTGACTCGGCAATGGTACGTTCATTGATGGTGGCGGAACCGATCGAACTCATCGGGCCGCGCCGGCCACCTGTTCCGAAGGGGATGCGTTCCCAGAAAAGGCGATCGAGTTCGGCGAAACTGCGCGCATCGATCAGTTCGATCACTTGCCGTAAGTAAGGCTTGTACTGTGCCTCGACCAGCCATCGCTCGATATTTTTGCCAGCATCGCAGGTGAGTTGACCACCCTCCACTGCGGCATGAAGTGCGGCCAAGGCGCTCGTGATCGTCTGGTGCTCGTCGTTTGACACGGTTAACGTTCCATCCCATGATTCCGTTCTCGCCCCATGGCCTTGTGGCTGCGGATATTAGCACGCTGATCCCCTATTCTTCGAGCATCGACGGATGCCATCCGAAGAATCGATGGTCTTATGAGAGGATTCTGATTCGATGCTGCATGCCGTGATTATGGCCGGTGGAAGTGGGACGCGGTTCTGGCCTGCCAGCAGACGGCAGCTCCCGAAGCAGTTCTTGAAGTTCTCAGGTGAGCAGACGCTCATCCAGGACGCAGCGAGTCGGTGTACTCCCGCGATTTCGGATAGCAACGTCTGGATTGTGACCAATTCCGCTCATGCGGCGGAAACGAAGCGACAGTTGCCATCGATTCCTGGCGAACAAGTATTACTTGAGCCTTGCGGTCGCAATACCGCACCTTGCATTGGACTGGCGGCGATTCAGCTGCTGGCGGTTGATCCCGATGCTGTGATGCTGGTGATGCCCGCGGATCACGTCATCCAACCGGCTGCGATGTTTCAGCAGGCGGTTAACCAAGCTGTAGAGTTGTTGACGCGGAAACCCGACACACTGGTGCTATTTGGGGTCGAGCCGACTTATCCGGCGACAGGTTTTGGCTACATTCACCGGGGCGAACAGTTGACTGACACGGTCTGGCCGATGTTCCAAGTGCAGAGTTTTCAAGAGAAGCCAAACGAGTTAACGGCTGCTCGCTATAGCGC
>CBIHQO010000151.1:0-10610 GCA_966211735.1 uncultured Schlesneria sp. | reverse complement strand
TTGTACTTCGCGAATTTCTGTCGAGTAACAACGAATGTAGAGGTTTCTGTCGCCTCCGCCGGAGGTACAATCTCTCAAGATTTTCAAATTGTGGACTTCACCCCAACGATGTCACTCCGGCCAGCGTAAGTGCTGATAGGGTGACGAAATGCTTGACACCATGACCGATGTGGAACTGTCCGAATCGGACGACGTAACAGGTGCCGTTAATGAGGCGCGTCTCGTCGAAGAAGCGCGCAAAGGAAATCGACAAGCGTTCGGTGAACTTGTCATGAGATATGAGCGGCGACTGATTCGCGTGATTCAACAGTTTGTGAAGAGTCCCGAACTCGCCGAGGATCTGGCGCAGGATACCTTCTTGAAGGTGTATGAGAGGCTGGATCAGTTCGATCCCTCGCGTCGCTTCGGGCCGTGGCTGTTTCGAATAGGTGTGAATCAGACTCTCGACTACATCCGTCGGCGGAAACGCCGGGGTTGGTGGTTGCTATTCACGGACCGTAATGCCGACAAATCTCCCGATCCCGAGGTTGCAGATCCGCGACAGGCGATGGATTTGCAGCAAGAGGTCGAAGCTGTGTTGGATCAGATTCCAGAGAACTATCGCATTGTGTTGATGCTGCGGGATCTGCAGAATTTTTCGACATCAGAAATTGCGACGATGCTGAATCGCAAAGAGGCGACCATTCGATGGCGTCTGGCGGAAGCTCGGAATATGTTTCAAGAGATTTGGGTCAAGCGTCGGGATGCTAAGACAAGTCCGATCCCGAAAACGCCGGCCAAATCTGACGGAATGTCAGCGTAAATCGATTGTTGGTCCTGCGACTAGGATCGTGTAGATAAGGTACTGATCATGAACTGTCGACAAGCCAACCGGCTACTTCCATTGTGGGTTGGTCACGATCTGGCCGACTCGTTAGAGGCTGAAGCGCTACAAGTTCATTTATCGAGTTGCCCCGAATGTTCAAGGCAGCGGCGACAGCTTCAATCCAGTCTCGATGCATTGCAGTCGATCTCAACGACATCATCTGCAATCGAAGCATCGGCCCCCAGCTTGTGGCCTCGGCTGGCGATGGTGCTGACGGATATTCCGCGCCGACGAGATCAGTTCAATGGCTGGATTCCCGCGGCGGCGATGGCGATGGCTGCTGCTGTCATGGTGTCGGTGTCGGTTGTTCAAGTTCAGCGTGATATGGGAACTTCCAATCAGGCCGCTATTAGCCAGGATCCGACGAATCATGGCCGACGCAACTTGTTTGAGACCGATCCTCGATTTGTTCCTGGGAATGGTCGCAATCGAGATTTGCAGATTCGCGGCTTAGTGGCGAATCCATCGCCGGATTTCTGAGGGATCGCGGACCAATAACTTTTTTACGTGCTCCGTCTTCTGGCAGAATTTACCAGATTGGATTGCCGTAAAACGAGCCGCCATACACCGGCGCACCGTATCCGAATCCACCGTAATTCAGCACGCCATACCCCAAGCCACCGACGCCGAAGGGGCCAGCACCAAACGCCCCGGACGTGAACGGGCCATAGCTTCGGTACATGAACATCTGGTTGTTCAGGATGTTTTGATAAACCAGGTTCTGGGTCATTTGTCCTTGTAGAATGCGTCGATCGTATTCGCGTTTCAGGTGATCTCGGTACGCTTGGGCCTGCTGCAGATTTAGCTTTGCTTGATCCAGCGCGGCCTGCTGGGTTGGGTCCGTAGACGATGTCGTCGGGACAGACGCCTTTTCTGTTTTGGATGTCCGTTCCTGATACGCAGCAACGAGCGCGCTCAGTTGCTGCGCATTCATGGTCGCCAACAGTCGCTGAGCTTCCGCCGATTTCTTTTCATCGAATGTCGAATCAATAACGAGTCGCGCCAGCAACCATGTTCGCATTTCTTCGGCGTTGGTGGCTGGTACCACAGAAGTGTCGGCTGCTGGCGCAGGAGGAACGCCAATTTCACTCTGGCCGAATACCGTCAGAACTATGAGAATGGAGTACATTGCGGTTCTCCGAATCCTAACTTCAAGGAAGATCACCCAATTTCATCATACCGAGCGATATTTCCAGTGCGAGAGAAAAGTGGTTCCGAGTCCATTCGCACGGTGTGGGATCACTTTTCAATGGGAAAATGCACATCCACTTTCCCGTGCATGGTGTACAGTCGGAACTTTTCTCCATCGTGAATCAGCAGGCCGCTCGATTTGTTTTCGCTGATCGGTTGCAATGGATTTCCACGGTACTTGATCCAGTGGATCAAATCGTTTGAGGTCGCTAATCCGGTCGCCCATAAACTGGGTTGACCGGCATCATCCGGCTTTTTCGTCCCGTGAATGACTGCGTAATATCGCCCGGCATGTTTCACGATTTGATTCATCGCGATCAAGTCACGATCAAATTCATCGGACCCAGGGCTGAGGACAGGATCATCCTGGACGTTGGTAAAGACTTTTAGGTCTTTCGACTTGGCGAGCCAGATCCCTTTGTCACCGCGTTCATAAAAAAGATGCCAGACCCCATCTTCCCACCAAGCCGTGGGGGTGCCGAATGGACCGTCGCTAATCGGTTCTCCATTCGTCATTCGAACGTCTAGTTGGCCAATGCGTGTCCAGGCAATTCCATCGCGCGATTTCAAAAGCTGGGCTCGATCCTGTTCGCCCTCTGCAAACATGTAAAGTGTGCCGTCGCTCGGAATGATGCAGACATCTTCCACCCAGTGTTCGCGATAGATCGGATTTTGTGGATGTCGTTTCCAAGTCAGTCCGTCTGGGGAAGTGGCGTAGCCAAGCATCTTCTGGCCGGGGCGGGTTCCGTCATAGCCCGTGTACCACATACGCCATGTATCGCCGTCGCGAATGATCCAGCCACGTTCTCGAATCTTGGCGTCCCAATGCCCTTCACCTTCGGCGGTGAAGACGGGATTGGCTGCGATTGGGGCAAATCGAGTTAGCTCCTTGGGAAATAACTCATCGGCGTTCAGTTTCGTGATCAGCGTGAAAATTGCGATCACAGCCAAACTGTGTCGCATCGTATTTCTGGACATGGGTGTTCCTCCGTGGAGGATGACTATAATGATCGCATGACAGATCCGTCGATTGAACCACGCGAGAAGGTCAAAACGTTTCCTGCCGCTCCCGGTGTGTACCTGATGAAGGATGGTCGCGGCCGGGTGATCTATGTGGGGAAGGCGGTGAACCTGCGCAATCGCGCGGGCAGCTACTTTACAAAGCAGGCGGCCGAAGATTTTCGCACAGCGAACCTGGTTCTTGAGATCAAAGACCTCGATTACATCCAGGTCGACAGCGAAGTCGACGCGTTGCTGCTTGAAGCGCGTCTGATCAAAGACATTCAGCCACCTTTCAATACGGAACTGAAAGACGACAAGACGTTTCCGTATCTGGAAATCTTCGTACGCGAAGAATTTCCCAGAGTGGAATTTACCCGTAAGCCGCGGCCACGAGGGACCAAGCTGTATGGCCCGTTCACGAACGCGAAGAAATTACGTGGCGCGATTGCGGTCTTGCAGCAGGTCTTCAAATTTCGCACGTGCTCGTTAGATATCAAGCAGGACGACGAGAGGTGGCGCTGGTTCCGGCCCTGTTTGCTGGCGAGCATCAATCAGTGCACGGCGCCCTGTAATCTCAGAATCAGTCGCGACGAATATCGGCGGGATATTCGGAAATTGAGGCTGTTTCTGGAAGGAAAAAAGGAGCGACTCTTCCGTGAGTTGCGAGAAGAAATGGCGTCCGCCGCGAAGGAGTTGAAGTTCGAAAAGGCGGCTCGACTGCGAGATCAGGTCAAAGCACTGGAGAACTTGAACCTGCGCGGCGATCTCAAGCAGCACGCTCAACCTGAGGTGTTTCAAGTTGATCCCCGCCGAGGACTGCTTGGTTTGAAGAAGGTTTTCGATCTTCCCACACTTCCGCGACGGATCGAGGGAATGGATATCGCTCATCTGCAGGGGGGCGAGACGGTCGCCAGTTGTGTGCAATTTATTGATGGGCTGCCATTCAAGCACGGCTATAAGCGTTTCAAGATCCGAACGGTGGATGGCGTTGACGATTTTGCCTCCATGCGCGAGGTGGTCAGCCGCCATTTTCGCCGGCTACAGCAAGAAGGGGGATCGTTTCCCGATATCCTGTTGATCGATGGCGGCAAAGGTCAACTGGCGGCAGCCATGGCAGCACTCGACAGTATTGGGATCGCGGCTCCCTTCGTCTGCTCGCTGGCAAAGCGAGAAGAAGAGATCTTCTTACCCGGCCAGTCGGAACCGAAGCTGCTCAGCAAACATTCGTACGCGCTCCGGTTACTCCAATACGTGCGCGACGAATCGCATCGATTTGCTCAAAGCTACCATCATCTCTTGCGGAAAAAATCGACGCTGGATGAGTAGGCTTGTTGATCGGCACTTCGCGATCTTACCTAGGCGACTCGTCGTGACAGCAACCCAATCGGAAGATAAACTGATCTGAGTGCCACTTGCTCCACGAGATTTTTTGCGTGATTGAGGCGTCCATGCGGCCTGAATGTCGACGGCTGATCGCGGGTTTCCTCTCTGTGGTCGCTTCGCTTTGTGTGTCTTGGCCGCTACCAACACAGGCTGACGAACCCTCTCCAGCAGCAGTGGCCGCCTGGATCAAGACACAGATCAAGGATGAGCGGTTAAAAGTCGAGTTCTATGATCCTGCAAAGCCGCCGAAGAAGTTTCCTGGATGGACCGACTTCGAATTTCGTGTGATCTACGAATATGACTATCGCTTCGCAATGCACACGAAGAAGAAGCAAAAGATCGGGGTTGTCGAGATCAAACCCAAATTCTCTCGAGTCGATGTGCCCGTCACGAACCGAACGTTGCTGCCCAATTCACTCGCAGGCGATACGTGGTATCAGGCTCCCTTGGCGAAACACGAACTGGAACATATCCGCGTCGGGTTGCATCCGCGCCTGGTACTGCTGACGCGACATCTGGTCGAGAAAATCGACGTCATCGAAGTGCCCGCCGAGTCACTTTCCGAAGTTACCCGGGAATGGATCGCCAAGCACGTCGACGAAGCTGTCGCCATCCGTAAAGATGCGATCCAGGCGTTTGTGACTCGCATCAACGCCAAGATCGATTCAGTCACGAGACACGGCGCGATGCCCTATCCGGATTGGGACGTGTTTCTCGACAGCCTGTATCTGAAAGAGAACTTAGACGAGTTCAAGTTTCCATATCTTTCGGAAGTACTGGACTTGATCGAGACTCCAGATTACAAGAAGGCGCGAATTGCCATTCCAGAACCTGGTGACAAGTCAGGACCGGTGAAAAACGGCAAATCGACCGAGAAGTCCTGATCGCGACCAGCGCCCTCTCAAGAGTCCCAAAAGATTCATGGTAACCTACGATCCCCACAAGTGGACCAGTCACCTTTTCGATATCGAAGGATCGCTGGTCAGAGAGATCATGGGTCGCGTTTCGATCTGCGTGGCATGGTCGGCAATCGTTGTCGCCCTCTATGACTATGGTCCACCGTTTTTCGATCGACTGGCTATCGTCGAGACCGCCCACTCAATGATTGGCCCATCGCTCGGCCTGCTGTTAGTTTTCCGTACGAATTCCTCCTACGACCGATTTTGGGAGGGTCGAAAGCAGTGGGGCGGGATCGTCAATGAAACACGAAATCTGGCTCGTCAGGCCGAATCGTGGTTGTCGGCTGACCGCGAATTAGCGAACACGGTCATTCGCTGGACCAGCGCTTTTGCTTTTGCGACGATGAATCGATTGCGAGATCAGAAGAGCATTGGAATCGCTCGCGAAGGCCTGGCGGCTGACCAGGTGTCAGCCGTCGAACAGTCGGGGCATGTTCCACTGGCCGTCTCCAGAAAGTTAACGGCGCTGTTGTGCGACGCCCAGAAGCGAGGGCTGCTCGATGCGGTCCAATTGCGGTCAATCGATTTGAATATTCAGGCTCTGATCGATTACTGCGGGGCTTGCGAACGGATTCGATCGACTCCGGCACCGTTCGGATATGTTGTCCACTTGCGACGGGCGCTGTTTCTGTACTGCTTGACGCTGCCGCTGGCCTTGATTCGGAACTACGGCTGGGAAACTGTGCCAGTCACCTTGGTGATCTCGTACATCTTGTTTGGCATCGAAGAGATTGGTGTTGAGATCGAAAACCCGTTCGAATTAATGATCAACGACCTGCCGCTGGAATCCATTTGCGAGATCATCGACCGGGATCTCCGCGGAATCACCAATGCTGCGGAGTGGAGCCGCGCCGGCTGAAAACTCTTCCTTGTGGCCGGGTCATCTTTGTCCGAGTGATGGCATTCTTAGCAGAATGATGGCATGACAGGCGGCGCAAATCAGTCCCAGCCCAACCGCAGCAAGCCCCAATAGAGCTTGCTGCTCATCGCCTCCTCCTCCAATTGACAGCAGCGCCATGATAAATCCCGTGAAGGTCATGGTCCCGATCATCGTTCCTAAGGCGAGTACGAACGCCCCCGATCGCAAGTACAACGAATAAATGGCGGTCAAATGAATCAGGAGCAACAAGTTCATCAGCCACCACCAGAAGCCGGGTTCGTCGCCAAGTTCGCGAAGGAATTCGAGACCGCCCGGTAAACAGAAACTGACGGCCAGCGCCAGGAAACCTGGCAATGTCGCGATGGCGCAACCGAAGATTTTAGAATAGACCAGATTTAGAGTGGATTCTGGCAGCATCAGCAACGACGACAACGTCTGACCGCGGATTTCATCATGAAACACTCGAGACGCACACAGAGCGATATCGATGGCCAGCAATGGATGCGCGAAGAATTGAAAGCCGTGAGTTACATCCTCCCAGCGAATCGTGTAGCCCGCATTTGCATGCCAAGGGCGATTGGCGGCAAAGCAAAGCGTGTAAAGCCCCGCGTAGAGCAGGCAACGGATGATTAGCCCCGCCCAGCCGCCCGCTGTGAAGAAGAAGTCCTTCCAGACCAACGGTAAGTTCCAGACGCGACCGGCACTGAAGATGCGCAAATGCTTGTTCGTTCGTCGCGCGACCAGCCCTCGAGAACTCGTATCCGTTGATGGTTCTTTGGCAACAAATCCGAACAGGCCGAGTGCCAACAGAAAGCAGATCAGGCCGCCGATCGTATTGCTCACGATTTGCGCTGACCAAGTGAACTGATGACCCGTCGCGGTGGCTTCGTAGAGATCTGTGATAATCGTTGATCGAGCAATCCAGTCGAGGCCGGTCAGCAGCAATTTGTGGAGGGGATTTGCATACGTCCATTGCCGCTCGGTCAGCAAATACATTCGGCCGGCGTAGGCGAAGGCTGGAATGGATAGGTAACCCACTAGCCAGAACGTTGTCAGCCCCGAAGCGTTCCGGTTCGTACGGCAGGCAACTGAGCACAGTAATCCAACATTGGCTAACAGGATCGTGTAGGCCAGGAGTGAAGTGTAGGCGGATGCAATCTGCACTGGCATCAAGCCCCCCATGGTCACCGCCAGCAGTGTGAAGGGATACTGGATCGCCAGCAAAAGCGAAACTTGGAACAACCGGCTTGTTGATTTACCAAGCAAGATCCCGAGGGGGCCGATTCCAGCCATCGTCATCAGCCCCAAAGTATCTTCCTCTTTCTCCTCTGAAATCACGGTGGAAAAGAAACTGACACCCAGTAGCGTCACGAAGGCGGCGTTCAAGTACATGACGCAGCGAAAAAAGTAGAGGCCAGGGGCACCAAACGATGTCGTCGTTTCGTGAACAATCCAGAGCGTGAAATAGATCACAACCAATAGTAGAAACCACAGCAGGTGCATTCTCAGGGAACGAGACTCGGTCCGCAGCGATCGAAAGAAGAGTGCGGAGATCCCTCGCCCGAATGATAGGACTCGCTGCAACATGGTCGACTTCCAACCTGTATATGTGGACTCTTAAGATGTTCGTGACTAGCTGCGAGCCGCAATTGTTGGCAAACGAGAAACAACCCAAAAATGACACGCCACACAGATCACCGACGCAATCAACGTTGCGACAGAGACAATGGTATCACCCGGTCCAACTCGGAAGGCTTGGAACACCGAAACCCATCCGAATAGTGATGCTACTCCCAATCCAATCGCCAATGGGACGCCGCCCCATCGCAGGTACAATGACAATACTGCGGCGAGATGTGGCACGAGCATGAAATTTGAGAGGAAGAAGAAGCCCGCTGGTTCATCCAGAAAGTCATGGATATTTTGCCTGCCCCCCACCGTCAACGCGGTTGCCGCCAGGCAGCAGATTCCTGGTGCGGCAGCGATGAGTGCTCCGATCAGCTTCGAATAGACCATGTTAATCGTCGATTCGGGCAACATCATGAGAGTTGCCAAAGTCTGACCTCGAAGTTCTTCCTGAAATACGCGCGATGCCAGCAAGGCGAACTCGATCGTAACGACGAACAATAGAATGACTTGATACAGACCGATTGACCACTGGAATGGATGGTTACCGCCATTGCTCCACCAAAGCTCACCCAGGAGAAAGGCGACTGCCATCAAGATCAGATAGAACGCAAGTCGTACCAGGACCATTCCCAGTCCGCCGCCGACAAAATAGAAATCTTTCCAGAGAAACGGATTGATACGGGGGCGACCGGGCGAAAATCCCCACAGCCAGATTCTTTTCTTCACCGGCAGCAGTCCCCGAGAAGTACTTTCGGAGGATGGATTGCGAGTGAACATCGGAAACAATGCCCATGATGCAAGAAAAAACAGGCCACCCGCAACCACATTGGTGATGACTTGGATCGTCCAAGGTGAATCAGCAAAACTGGAGATCATGATCGAGCTGATCTCCAGGAAAAGGGACGTGGCTCCGACATATTCGAGAAGTCTCGCGGCGGATGAAGTTACGGGGAGATTTCCATCAACGACAGCAATGCGATGCAATTCCGTCGCCGCATAAGGAATTGCCAGATAGGCAAGTAGTCCCAAAACCATGAGTGCTGCCGCTGTTCGGCTGCGTGGGGCGACTGTAGAACAAAGTATTCCCATGCCAGCCATGAACAGCATGTAGGCCGTGAGACCGACAAACGCGCAACTCACCTGATTTGTTGTCACGCCTCCCATGGTGACGGCAAGCAAGTTGAATGGGTATTGAACTGCGATCAGCAGCAGTGCCTGCACCAGACGACCGCCGACTTTTCCCAGCAGAATACCCAACGGGCTAATTCCAGCCATTTGCATCAAGCCCAGCGTGTCTTCTTCTTTCTCTTCGGTGATTGTTGTTGAAAAGAAGCCGACACCCAGCAACGTCATGAACGAGATATTTAGCCACACGATAGCTCGGAAAAATCGCAGACCAGGGGCACCGAAACTGGCGCCTGTGGCGAATGCGAAAGCCAGAGATATGTAGATTGCGACGATCAACCCCATTCGCGCCAGATGAACCTGCCACGATCGCGAGTCGACTCGCAATGACCGGCCCAACAGTGCCAGAATTCCTTGAAACACTGTTGTCAGATCCAGTTATTTTGAACCGAGTTCCTGCAATCGCGCGGCGATCATCATCTGAAACACGAAGCAGACCAAACTCATCAAAATCCAAACGGTGACTGTGGCAGCGAGCGCCCCCATCGAGTCGCGAACCGCGCCACGGCCAACGACAAGGAACAGTAACTGCCAGACAGGACAGCACAGGCTGATGGGGGCCATGACAAAAATCGCGAGCGGAAGCGCACCCCATTTCACGAACAGGCTCAAGAGCGCGACGAGGTGCAGGAAAATGGTGACCCCTAAAATGATTCCCCACGTAAAGGGATCGATCAGGGTCTCCATGGCTGTCGAAACATCAACGCCGGGAAGCAGCAGAGTTCCCAAGCACAAGCAAATAATGGATGGCAGCAGCCCCAGGACGCATCCCAATGCCTTGGTATAAGCGAGGTAGGGAATGCTCCGTGGAAGCATCAAGAGTGACGACAGCGTCTGCAGTCGAACTTCGTCGTGGAAAATTCTGGCAGCGAGAATACACGCTTCGATCCCGATCGCGGCCAACAGAAGAGAAACGTACGCGGTGCCAATATCACCCCATTGAAGGCCACCGCCTCCCCAATAGTAGTTCACATAGATTGTTGCTACCAGCAGCACGGCGTACGCGAAGACTTTAATGACCGCGAAGCTGTAGCCGCCCGCAATGAACTGAAAATCCTTCCAGGCAAGCGGCATGGCCCATGATCGTCCGGGGCTGAAGAGCCGCATGCGGCTGGTCGACTTGAGAACGAGCCCGCGGCTGACTCCGCCCGAATTCGATTTGCCGGTACTGGGAATGAAGACCAGCCAGGCGATGCAGAAGCAGATCAGTCCGCCAACAAAATTTGTCACCACTTGCGTGCTGATAATTGGTTCGTTGAATCCTGTTTCCATGATACGCCAGTGAATTCGCCAATAAACCGACGATTCGGCGCTCCACTCGAGTAACCGGAAGACAGGTTGCCCATACCAGGTGGATTGCGGGAATCCGACTCGAGTCAGTTCTGCAGTCAGCGCGGGGGCGAATGACGGCGTCGTGGCATAAAGCACAAGCAGTAGAGTTGTCAGACCTGCCGCGCTGCCACCTCGCTCGCAAATTGTGGAAAAGACCAGCGCCACATTTGCCAGTAGCGCCATG
>CBIHQO010000150.1:0-10635 GCA_966211735.1 uncultured Schlesneria sp. | reverse complement strand
ACCGTCCCCAACAACGCGAGCGGCACGACCATGATCACGGCCGCCGGCATCAGCCAGCTTTCGTACTGAGCAGCCAGCACCAGATAGACCATCAGCACACCCAGGGCGAACACATAGACCGCTTGTGAGCCGACGCGTTTTTCCTGGAACGACATCCCGGTCCACTCATAGCCCATCGATTGCGGCAACTTATTCGCCGCCAGTTCTTCCATCAACTGCAGGGCCTGCCCCGAACTGACCCCGGGAGCCGCCGCACCGTTGATTGTCGCCGACGGATACAGGTTGTAGCGCGGCACGATCTGTGGACCAAGTGTCTTGTGAATTGTCGCGAGTGTCCCCAGCGGGATCATCCGACCGTCTCGATTGCGAACCTCAAGCCGTTTGATGTCCTCGGGCTGCAGGCGAAACTGCTGATCGGCCTGCACGCGAACCTGATACGTCTTGCCGAACTTATTGAAGTCGTTGACGTAAGCAGAACCGAGCGACGCCTGCATGGTCCCGAAGATCGCATCCAGCGGCACACCCAGGCTCTTGGCTTTCACGCGATCGATGTCGACATAGATCTGCGGAACGCCCGAGCGAAATGTCGACTGAACTCCACGCAGGCTGGATTGACCGTTCGCCGCCCCCACCATGTCGTTCACGACCTTCTGCAACTCACCCAACCCCACGCCGCCGCGGTCTTCGATCTTCATTTCGAAACCACCAGCCACCCCCAACCCGCGAATACCGGGCGGCGGGAAAGCGAAGACCATCGCTTCGCGAACAGACTGAAACTTCCCCATCAAACCGCCAAGAATCGCTTCCTGGCTGAGCGAAGGATCCTTGGCTCGCTCTTCAAATGAGGTGAACGTGATAAACATGGTGGCCGCGTTCGACGTGACCGACGCATCCAACAGAGACATCCCGCCCAGCAGGAACCACGACCGAACGCCGGGTTGCTCCTTCAGAATCGCACTCACCTGTCGAGTCACTTCGCGAGTACGCTCTTGCGACGCCGCATCGGGCAACTGAATCGCCACGATCGCATAGCCCTGATCTTCCGAAGGAACGAATCCGGTCGGCAGCTTCAGGAACCACCAACCGGTCAGGCTGACCAACCCCAGGAACAGAATCATCACTACGAAGGTCTGGCGGACTGCGACAGAGATAATCGCGGTGTAGACCCCTTCGAGCCATCCATAAGCGACGTTAAAACCACGGTAAAAGAAGTTCTTCTTCGTGGGTGTGGGTCGAAGGTAGACGGCACACTGAGCAGGCTTCAGCGTGACGGCGTTCAAGGCACTGATCACGGCAGTCGCGGCGATCGTCAATGCGAACTGGCGGTACAGTTGCCCCGTAATCCCACCCAGGAATGCGGTTGGCAGGAACACCGCCATCAACACCAGCGTGATCCCCATCACGGGGCCGATCACTTCGCTCATCGCAATAATCGTGGCTGATTTTGGATCGAGCTTCCCATGGTCGATGTGATGCACGGCGTTTTCGACGATCACGATCGCGTCGTCCACGACGATCCCAATCGCCAGTACCAGCCCGAACAACGTCAGCATATTGATTGAGAAACCCAGTGCCGCCATCGCTGCGAACGCACCGATGATTGTCACAGGGACGGTCGTGGCGGGAATCAGCGTCGCACGCCAATCCTGTAGGAAGACCAGGATCACGATCAGCACCAGCACGCCCGCTTCCATCAGCGTCTTATAAACTTCGTGAATCGACTCATCGACGAAAATTGTGGTGTCAAACGGGATGATTCCCTCGATCCCCTCCGGGAAGTTGCGCTGCAACTCGTGCAGAGCATGCTTCGTATTTTCAGCGACTCGCAAGGCGTTCGCACCGGGCAACTGATAGACCAGCAAACTGGCGGCCGGTTGACCGCCGATTTCACACCATTGATCGTATGTTTGGGCACCCAATTCGACTCGGGCGACGTCTTTGACGCGAATGACACGCATCCCCGAACGATCGTCATTCACCGTCTTGACGATGATGTCACCGAACTGCTCAGGGTTGCTCAATCGCCCCTGCACCGAGACGTTGAACTGGAAACCCTGCTCTTTCGGTGTGGGGGCTTGCCCCACCTGCCCGGCTGCCACTTGGACGTTCTGCTCGCGGATCGCGGCCAGAATGTCTTCCATCGTCAGGTTACGGGCCTTCAGTGCATCGGGGTTCACCCAGACGCGCATGCCGTAGGTTCCGCCGCCGATCACCTGCACATCGCCGACCCCTTCCACTCGGGTCAAAGCATCTTTCACGCGCAAGGTCGCGAAGTTACTGAGGTAAAGGTCATCGTATTCGCGATTCGGCGACACCAGCGAAACGACCAGCGTGATGTTGGTCGATTGCTTCTTCGTCGTGACCCCTTGCCGTTGGACTTCCTGTGGCAATCGCGGCATGGCCACAGCCACGCGGTTCTGCACCAGCACTTGGGCTTCGTCCAAGTCGGTGCCGACTTCGAATGTCACGGTCAACGTATAGGAACCGTTGCTCGAGCACGTGGAGGACATGTACAGCATGTCTTCCACACCGTTAATTTCCTGTTCGATCGGCCCAGCGACCGTATCGGACAGAACTTCGGCATTGGCCCCCGGATAGACCGCCGCCACTTGCACTGTGGGCGGGGTAATCTCGGGATACTGCTCAATCGGCAGACCACGCAGAGCCACAATTCCGACCAGCATCGTGACGATGGCGATCACGTTGGCGAAGATCGGACGCTCAATGAAAAACTTCGAAAACATGGTCACCTGATACCAGAAGCGTCGGAACGGCCAAACAAACGATCACATCACAGCGGCTGAAACTATTCTGGAGTCGAGACAGCCGCCGTGGCGGCAGCAGCAGCCTCAGCCGCACTCGGCTTCGGCGTGACTTTCGATCCCGGACGAGCCCGCAGCAGACCTTCCACAATCACCTGATCCGTCATGGCCAATGGCCCTTCGACCACTCGCAGATCATCCACCGCCATCCGCGTTTTGACGGCTCGATATTCGACCTTACCGTCAGCAGTCACCACCAGGACGTATTGCCCGGATTGATCTGTCCCCAAAGCTCGCTCGGGGACCAGCATCGCATCCGCTCGTTCGCCCACAGGAATACGCATCCTCACGAACATCCCAGGCAACAGCGACCGATCCGTGTTCGGGAAAGAACCACGTGTCCGCAGCGTCCCGGTCGAGGCATCCAGACTGGGGTCCGAATAATCCAGCGTCCCAATGACGGGGAATCCTTCCTGACTGGCCAGTCCCAGTTCAACCGGAATCTTCTTGTCATGAGCGGACGCACCAAACTGTGTCAGTGCGGGCGTTCGCAGGACGTCAGATTCGCTGATCGTCGCATAAGCATAGATGGGCTCGACCCGTACAATGGTCGCGAGCACGGACGATTGGCCGTCACCCACCAGATTGCCAATATCAAAATTGACGCGACTGATCCGGCCATCCATCGGAGCCGTCATACGGCAGTAGCCCAGATCAAGCTGAGAATTTCGGACAGCGATCGCAGCCGACTCCACTTGTGCCCGACAGGTCAGGATCGATGTTTCGTAGGTCGACTTGGCCTGCTCAAAATTCGCCTTCGCCGATTCCAGGTCGGCGGTACGAGATTCGAGAGCCGACGACGCCTGCTCCATCTCGGCCTCCGTCGCAATCTTTCGCTGATACAGGCCGCGAACGCGTTGCTCTTCCTGACGAGCCAGCGTGATTTGCGATTCGCTGAGCTTCACCTGGGCTCGAGCCACCTCGCGAGCCTTCGAGACGATCGCCTGCTGCAGCGCCGCTTCGGATTCGTTGAGACGGCTCTTGGCGGCATCGAGCTGAATCTGAAACGGCTCTTCGTCAATGACCAGCAGCAGTTGCCCCTGCTTGACGTCGGCCCCTTCGACGAAATGACGTTCTTTCAAAAAGCCTTTGACGCGGGCCCGGATCTCGATCGTTTCCATCGGCTGAGTCATGCCGCTGAACTCGAGATACTCGGTCACAGTCCGTTGAGTCGGCGTCGTAACGGTCACTTCCGGCGGCGGCGGCTCAATGTAAGCGTTTGGCTTCCCGCAGCCGACCATCAGAACCGCGGCCAGCATTAAAACTCGTTGCGTTCTTGCAAGCATCAACAACCCTTTTCAGTTAACCATTCGGTCAATATAATTGACCAAGCGGTTAATATCTTAACGAGGGAAAAACCGGTGTCAATTGCAGCTTCCGAAGCCAGCCACCAGAGTGTCTGAGTCTGTCTTTAGGGGACTGACAGACAGGCATTTCACAGGAAGGTTCGTTGCAAATTCAAGCCTATCGTCCAACAATCTCGCCCATACGGTCTACCGAATCCCGGAGCACCCCATGACCCAGTTACCCCGACGAATCCGCGATCCGGAAGCGGTGCGCACGGTGGTGCTGGATGCGGCGCTCGAACTCTTCGCCCAAAAAGGATTTGCGGACACGTCGCTACGCGATATCTCGAAGAAATCGGGAGTGTCCCACCCCCTGATCCTGCACCATTTCGGCAGCAAAGAAGCACTCTACGATTCCGTCAAAAGGCGAGTCGTAGAAGGGTACGCTCAACGGTTCCCCGCGGCGGTCCGCGCGACGAATCGACCGATCAGCCTGCGGGCTGAGATGAAGCGGATTTTGATCTATGTCGGCGAAAATGAACTTGCCCTGCGACTGTGCGCGCGCACGCGAGTCGACGGCGATTTTCAGGTCTGGCCGGGCGAACCCGACCTCATGAATCTGATCCGCCAACGGATCGAAGTCTCTCAACAACGCGGTGCGATTCGTTCCGATCTGGACGCTCAACTCCTCAGCATCATGATCCTGGGCATCGTGTTCTTCTGGCTCGATAATCGCAAGCACTTTGCTCAGCGATTGGGTTCGCCCATCAGTAACGACACGTATCTCAACACCGCCGTCAAGATGATTGAAGAAGGCCTGTTGAAAACGGCAAATACCGAGAAGCCGTCGACGAATTAACCGTAGCGACAAGATTCTTGCATCGAATCCGCTGCCCTCGCCTGCTTGACCGCCCAATGGATAGGGGGCCACGGACCTGCCGAAAAAAGCGACGAAACGGCATCGCGACTTGACACCAGTCTCGCATCGGGCGAAGCTGATCGTTGCCAATTGCGGCCCCCGCCGCCCGCCTGACTTCCCGCCCTCGATTCGATTGCATCGCAACTTGATCCATCCCGCCTTCAATCGTCTCGCCCATGACTTTAGGAACGCACCATGAAGTGCCTGACCCCATTCGTTCTTGCTGGTTGGCTGCTGTGCGTTGTCGCGACAGGCGCGTTCGCCCAAGACAACCTCGACCAGAAGATCGCCGATCAGCAAAAGGTGGCTGATGAAGCCAAGGGACGCCAGGTCGCCGGTGAGCCGGCCGTTATCGCCGCCCGAACCAAAGCCAAAGAGTTGGCGGCCGCCATCACCGCCCTGAAGATCGAGCAAAACAAGGCCGAAGCCGCCGTCAAAGATGGCGAAGGTAAGCTCCCCAAATTCCAAGAAGCAGTGAAGAAGGCGACGGAAGAGAAAACTAAACTCGAAACCGAATCTGCGAACGCTGCCAAGGCCGCCGAAGAAGCCAAAGGGAAAGACACCGAGAAGGCGGAAGCAGATAAAGCGCAAGCCGCTGCCGATAAACTCGCCGCGGGAGTTAAGGCTCTCGAGGAAGCGACCAAATCGGTCCAGATGACCGAAGAGATGATCGCGAACGCCAAAAAACTGATCGCCGAACAACCCGCCAAGATCATGGCCGCGGACCAAGCCAACACCGCGTTCCAGCCCGAACTGCAGAATGCGGAAGCCGCCTACGCCGCTCTCTCCAAAGAAGCAGTCGCCAAGCAAGTGGAACTGGAAACCACTCTCGTTGGCGCCGGTCGGTTGGTGTCGTTCGCCAAGCAGGTCGCTCCGATTTTCTCTCAGCGCTGTTTGGCTTGCCACAACGCTCGGACGGCCAAGGGCCGCCTCAACATGGAGACTTTCGCCAACCTGATGAAAGGTGGCGAGAATGGCGTGTCGGTGATCGCCGCAAAGCCAGGCGATTCGCTGCTGCAGATCATGATCGAAGATCATTCGATGCCCAAAGACGCCGATCCGCTCACTCCAGAACAAATCGCCATCGTCAAGAAATGGATCGACACCGGAGCCCGCCTGGATGCCGGCATCGCCGCTGCAGCCACGCTGATCACGATCATTCCCAAGCCCACACAGCCCGCTCCTCCTGAATCCTACCGAGTCCCCGTCCCTGTCATGGCCGTCGCCTTCAGCCCTGACGGCAACCTGCTGGCAACGTCCGGATATCGCGAAGTCCTGCTCTGGAACCCCGCCGACGGACAGCTCGTCCGCCGCATCTCGAACCTGGCCGAACGACCACACGACATCGAATTCACCGCCGACGGCAAGACTCTGGCTGTCGCCGCCGGAACACCCGGTCAAATGGGTGAAGTGAAGTTCTTCAATGTCGAGAATGGAGCACTGATCGCTGACCTGTTCACGACCGATGACGAGGTCTTCGCCGTCGCCTTCAGTCCGGACGGGACTCGTCTGGCCGCTGCCGCTGCCGACCGATCAATCCGTCTGTTCGATGTCGCCAGCCGCCAGCAGCAGAAGATGATTGAAGACCATGCCGACTGGGTCATGGACATCGCCTGGTCCCCCGACGGCAAGAAGGTGGCAACCGCCAGCCGCGACAAGACCTCCAAAGTCTTCGACAGTACCACCGGCGAATCGCAATCGACCTTCAACGGCCACGGCCAACCAGTCTTCGGAGTCGGATTCCTGCCCGATGGCAACTCGGTTGCCACCAGCGGTCGAGATAACCGCATTCGCGTCTGGGCCGTCGCCGACGCTAAGCAAGCTCGCGAAATCGGCTTTGGCGGCGAAGTCTTCCGGATCCAGACCACGCCCGAAGGAATGTCGTTCGCCGGCAGTGCCGATAAGTTCGCCAAGCAACACAACTTGACCAACGGTCAGCAGGTGAAGCAATTCGGCCCGCACAATGACTGGGTCTATTCGGTCGCTTACCATGCCGGAAGCAAAAGAGTTGCCAGCGGCAGCCACGATGGCGAAGTCCGGATCTGGAACGCCGAAGACGGCAAAGAACTGGTGAAGTTCATCGCCGCCCCCGGCTTCAAGCCACAAGTCGCGGCCAAGTAGCCTTGGAGTGCTCCGGCTCGACGGAGCTTTCCCTTCAATCAACGAACACCCCGAATTCACACTCCAAAGCCGCTCAGTAGATAGCCCCCACTTATCGTCGATCCAAACGACATGAAGGACCTTGCCGCAGAGCCGTCATCCCGCAACCGAACCAAAGCGGTGTCCAGCCACCGCACTCCAAGGGGGTCCGGCTCGATGGACCATCGGTTCCAATAAAAACTTCGCTTTGGATCGTCGATGATGATCATCCGTCATCGACTTGTCTCTACTTTGCCGTCGGGTTGCATTCGGCCGGTCCGCCGGACACGATGAGTGGGAAGCCATTCCTGCGGATCGCGTTCGTTCGGTAACAGACCATTCATGACTGCCTTGATTGAACTGGTTGAGATCACGAAAGACTACGGCCGCTTTCGGGCACTCGACAATGTGTCGCTGAAAATCGAATCCGGCATCACAGGCCTGTTGGGGCCAAACGGCGCCGGTAAGACGACGCTGATCAAGGTCCTGCTGGGACTAGTTCGAACAACATCCGGACATGGTCGCCTGCTCAATTTCCAACTCGGTCGCCAAAGTCGCGAGATCCGCGCCCACGTCGGCTACATGCCCGAAGACGATTGCTACCTGCACGGCATGACCGGTGTCGACTGCGTGCAGTTTGTCGCCCAACTCTCGCAAATCCCCGCCACCGAGGCACTTCGTCGAGCCCACGAGATCCTCGATTTCTGCGGGCTGGCTCAGGAACGCTATCGAACTGTCGAAACCTATTCGACCGGAATGCGACAGAAGCTCCGTTTCGCCCAGGCCATTGTCCACGATCCCCCGGTCCTCATCCTCGACGAACCGACATCGGGTCTCGACCCCGAAGAACGACAGGTGATGCTCAACCGCATCCGCCTGCTGGCGCGCGATCATGGCAAAGCGGTACTCCTCTGCACTCACATCTTGCCCGATGTGCAGTCAATCAGTGATTCCGTCGTGATCCTGGCGCGAGGTAAAGTTCAAGTCTCGGACAGCCTCGTCGAACTCAGTCGCCCCGCAACACCTTCGCTGGAAGTGCGGCTGCTTGGCAATGAAGATCGCTTCGTCGACGCCATTCGCGGACGCGGCATCAAGATCGACCGTCGACCCGGCGGTGGCGTCGTCTTGACGGGATTGCCCGATCAACTCGCTGCCGATGTCTGGCAGGCTGCTCAAACCGCCAATGTCGGAGTTCGCTCCATGACACCGTCTCAGAATTCACTCGAAGAAATCTTCCTGAATGCCGTTCGAGGAGGCGGGGCCAGTGACTGAAGCTTCTATTCCGTCAGCGACCATCGTCGCTGCTCGCTCGGTACCAACCAGCGTCCCCGCCACTCGCGGCGTGAACAACCTCGGCTATCGCGGTTGGTCCGACAAACGAGTCCCCGGCTGGACGCGCTGGTGGGTCATTACCGATGTCGGTGTCCGTCGAGCCTGGCAAAGTCGCTGGCTGCGGCGAATGCTGGTCTTCGCCTGGTTCCCCGCGATCTGGTTCGGGGTCGGCTTCTTCATCTGGGAGCAAGCGGCCTTGCATTCAGAATGGCGGCAAATGTTGCATCCGTTCTTAAGTGGGATGCCTCAAACGCCCGAATTCGACACCCTGCGAGACGCCATTCGCTCGGGTGATCTCGAGAGCAGCCGTCACACCGTCTGGGCGTGGCTATTGCAATCGTTCTTCCGCTACCCGCAAGCGGTGTTAATGGTGATGGTGGTCGGAGTCATCTCGCCACCGCTCATCTCGCAAGACATCCGCTCACGCGCGTTTCTCCTCTATTTCTCGCGGCCACTGACACGCGCCGAATATCTCTTCGGCAAAGTCGCCAGTCTCTGGGCCTACCTCGCGGTGATCTCGACCGTCCCGGCCTTGGCGCTCTACCTGTTGGGAATCCTGCTCTCACCGGACCTCAGTGTCATCACGGCGACGTGGGACTTGCCACTGCGAATCATCGGAGCCTCCATCGTCTTGATGCTGCCAACATCGGTCCTCGCGATCTGCTTCTCATCGCTCACACAAGAAAGCCGCTATGCCGGTTTCGCCTGGTTCGCCATCTGGATCCTCGGCTGGTTCACCTACGGAGCCGCCACCTCGGCAGAGGCCCTGAGAGCAGGCAACGACGTGGTCCAAGCCCAACGAGAAGATCGGCCGGATCGCCCCAGACGACGCTTCGCACGCCCCCTGTTTGAAATCAAAGAATCGCATTGGACGCATCTGTCGCTCTACCACACCTTGGGCCGAGTCCAGCGCTGGATGTTCGGCTTTGCCGAATTCAAAGACGTCATGGTCTCCACAATCATTCTGGTCGTATTAACGGTGACATCCTTAGGAATCACCTACTACCGTATCTCAGCCCCCATGCGAGTCTAAAGTAGTAGGCACACTCCGTGTGCCGTGTCCGCGCCACTCGGCAAGTGCGTCGAATCTGTTTCTCAGCCCTGGTCTGCCGCCCAATGATCGAACTCCAGAACGTCACCAAACTCTACGGCAAAGTGATCGGTGTGAACGACTTCACACTGAAACTGGGCGCGGGAGCGTACGGCCTGCTGGGTCCCAACGGATCCGGCAAATCGACGCTGCTGAATCTGATCACGGGCCAGCTCCGGCCAACGCTGGGTTCCGTCCGCGTCATGGGCGAATCCCCCCGCAACAACGCCGCCCTCTTCCGACGACTCGGTTATTGCCCCGGTAGCGAAGGCCTGTACTCCAGCGTTTCTGCCTTCGAATGGGTCAAGTACCTGCAGCAGCTTCAAGGAATGACCGCGACCGATGCCGGTGTGGCCGCGGCGAATGCACTCGATCTCGTCGGCATGACGCCCTCCATGCATCGATCGATCTCCAGCTATTCCCGCGGAATGAGGCAGCGAACCAAGCTGGCCCAGGCCATCGCACATGATCCCGACATCCTGATCCTCGACGAACCGTTCAGCGGTCTCGATCCGGTCGGTCGCCACGAACTGACCCGCGTCCTCCTCGACTGGATCGACCTCGGTAAAAGCCTGCTATTCGCCAGCCATGTCCTGCACGAAATTGAATCGATCACGCAGTCGTTCCTGCTCATCTGCGGCGGACGACTGCTCGCCTCCGGAACGGCCGAAGACGTGCATGCGATGATGGTCGGCCTGCCAAATGAAGTCGCCTTACGATGCAACAATCCCCATGCACTCGCTTCGCTATTGCTTCGCGAACAAGTCGTCGATTCGGCCAGCATCGTAAATGACACCGTCACGGTCGCGACGAAACAACCCGCCCGTCTGTACGAGCAACTGCCGGCATGGCTGAAGAATTCGGGCATCCAAGTGACTGAAATGCATTCTGCCGACGAATCACTGCAGGCACTCTTCAATTCCCTGATGAAAATGCACCGAGGTGAACTGTAATGGGCAATGTCGGTGCCGTATTCATGTTCGAATGGAAGCGCTCGCTCACGTTGCCGCGCATGGCGTGGTGGCTGGTTCTCGCAGGCTTCCCCAT
>CBIHQO010000149.1:0-10639 GCA_966211735.1 uncultured Schlesneria sp. | reverse complement strand
TTTCTGCAAATGGCTTACACTGTGTAGGGCACCTATGTATTCAAGGGCGATGAGACCGAAGTCGACAGGTGGTGCGTCGGGAAACACGGAAAGGGGCACCCACTATCTACTTGGGGCTCGTTTCGGGTACGTTAGGGGTGATTTCTGAGTAAGGCGGTTGGAAGCAGCGCGGCACACGGACTGTGCGGTCTACAATAAGACGGTACGAATTGGCGGAAGACGGTTCGCAGACGCGATCATGAGTCGAGCGAAAGGAATTTTGTGGCCAGGCAATACATTATGACCGTGCTGGCAGCCAATCGCGTGGGGATCCTGGCAGCGTTGACGAACGCTCTGGATGAACTGGGCGGCAATATGCTGGATGTCAGCCAGGCCGTGATCCAGGACTTTTTCACGATGATCATGGCGGCCGAGTTTCCCGAGGAACGCGATCCCGAGGTGATTGTCGATCACATTCGCGCGGTCTGCCGCCCCTATGGAGCCGAAGTCAACTTGAAGGATCCTTCGAGCGAGCCGGCCTTCGAACTGCAAGAAGAACCGGTGCCTCGACAACGGTACGTCCTGTCGGCAGCGGGCCAGGATCGACCGGGGGTGATGCGGTTTATCGCTCACCGGTTGGCTCAGGACGACATCGTGTTGATGGACCTGCAAGGGATGCGACGCGAATCCGACCGATCGTTTTTGACATCAATGGAACTGGCCGTCCCGCCGGGTGTGGATGCGCTGAAACTGTGGAACGATCTGGATGCGGAGTTTCGACGCGACGGCATCACGGTAGCGTTGCAGCATCGTCGGGTCTTGGCCGCTCTGGCGCACCCGGAACCGGTTGGCTTCAACACGGTTTCACACGCCACTTCCGCCAATGGCGTTCACGGCAGCAAATAGCTTCATGGCGGACTTTGCAGACCTGAGGTATCTTCAACCGGCAACAGCGACGTTCAACCCAATCGGCGACCATGGCACACAACGATAGTTTCTTTTCGGCGCTTCAGCAGTTGCGGCAACTGCCGCTCGATGTCCGTACCGTGACGCTCGGGATCAATGTTTCCGACTGCCACGACCGCGGTCTGCATCAGTTGTGCGAAAGCCTGTATCAGCGAATCATCACCAAAGCGGAAAGTCTGACGCGCGTCTGCGGCGAAGTCTCATCGCTGTTCGGCGTGCCGATCATGCAGCGACGGATTGTTGTCACGCCCATTGATCGAATCTCGCATGGATACACCGCCGGCGATCTGGTCAATGTGGCCAAGACGCTGGAAGGGGCAGCAGCTCAGGTTCGCGTCGACCGGATCGGCGGATTTGCGACAGACGTTCAACACGGGATGAGTACCACTGCGAAGGAGTTGATCCATAGCTTGCCGGCGGCTCTCTCGCAAACAGTTCGCGTGCGCGCGGCGGTGCATGTGGGGACGACCGAGAGCGGCGTAAACATGGACGCGATCGCATTGCTGGGCCGAATCTTAAAGGAGACGGCCGAGGCGGATGCCCAGCGCAACGGTGATGCCGCAGCCAAGCTGGTCATCCTGGCCAACAACGCTACCGGACATCCACATTTGACGGGTGCCTGCCTGGGAGACGGCTGGGGCGATCTGGTGGTCCATGTTGGGATCGGTGCGGCGTCGATTATTCGACATGCCCTCGTCGAACGATTGGCAGAAGATCCAAAAGCGCCGCTGCACGAGTTAGCGGCCGAGATTCAAACGGCGGTCTTCCAGTCGACTCGAACGGCCGAGTTGGTCGGACGTGAAGTGGCCAACCGGCTGGAAGCCGAATTTGGCAGCGTCGATGTTTCGCTCGCCCCGACGCGTCGCCCCGACGATAGCGTGGCGGCCTTGCTGGGTTTGCTGGGGATTCAGCAAGTGGGAGCCCCTGGAACAGCGACGGCGCTGACGTTAATCCTGAACGCCCTTCGCGCCGGCTCTGCCTTCGCATCGTGTGCCGCAGGCGGGTACTCGCGCATCATGTTGTCGGTCCTGGAAGACGCGACACTGGCGGCGGCGACGAAGTCGAAGGAACTGACATTCGATCAATTGTGCATGGCGGCCAACGCGGGATCGGGGGGACTCGACCTGGTGTCCTTGCCGGGCGATACCGACGTTGCCACGCTGGCAGCGATCATTTCGGACCAAGTCTCGTTCGCGGTTCTGAATCGCCGTCCAGTTGCGATTCGCATCATTCCAGTCCCCGGCAAGCAAGCGGGTGAACTGGTGACTTACAGCGGCATGATGAACGATGCCGTGATCCTGCCCGTTCGCGGGACAGGGTTATCGGAAGCGTTTATCGAACGCGGCGGGCGGTTGCCAGCGGTGCGGTAGTATCGGGCGGGAACCTCGCCCTCCCAAAATCTTCAGTCGACTTCCAGTCCAGGGACTTTCACATTCGTTGGTGCGGGCTGCGTCACGTCGTGGCTGAGGATCATTCCCGGGCCGACAAAATAAGTGTGGAAGTCGGCCACGACCAGGTTGTAGACCGGGGCAGGTTGAGATTCGAGTGCGGCGGACTCAATGCGCGACATCCCGGTCGCTGTATGAATCGGTTGTCCGGCAGCCAGTTCGCGTGTCTTTGACCAGCCCGTCCCGCTGACCCAGAAATGGTGCCCTTCACTGGCGGTGATCGTCGAGCCTGCCACAACAAACTTCGTCACGGGAACCGGCTGTCGCTCGGTCGTCTGGAGAACGGGACGATAGTCGATCTCGCCGGTGTTGATGTTCTTCGACAGGACTTCGTCACCGACCTGGATCTGGTCGATGGGGACGAAGCCTTGCCTGGTGCAAACTGGCGTTCCGGCGACAAGGCAACTGCAGCAAACCACGCGGATACTTGTTGGCACTGGCACTCGTGGTCCGGGGCGGATGATCTCGCATTTCTTGGGAATGGGCTGAGTCCCCGTGTACAAGTTCCACCAGGCCCACCAGTACGTTGGATCCGCACAGGGTTCCTGACACGTCACTTCAGCCAGGACTGCAGCAGCACGGATGTTGTACTCTTCCGCAAGATCATTCTCCCTGTCCAACTGCTGGTGGAGCTTTTCGGTGAAATCGATAATGTCACGATCTCGATCGGTCGCAGCACGCCCCGTCAATACGCTGCTTGAGACGCTCATGATTCGATCTCTTTTGATGCTGTAATTGATCGTCACCGCAACACCGACCGGCACGACATCGGGGTCGATGGCTAGATAGCGATCGGCCTGCTCTCGAATCATCAGATTGGGTTTTGGATTCCCTGGCGATTTGTTCGCGACAAAGGGACTGCGCATTTCTGCCAGCAAGGTCGGAGCGAAATCATCAATTCGCTTGTTCTTCAAACACTTGGCGGCAGTCGCTCGAACGGAAAGCCATTCAGATTGAACCGCGATGGTTGCCAGCGCCTGCGCTGATTCGAACGAAGACAAATTCGCCAGTTGACCGCAGATCGCCTGAGCCAACGACTCATTCGTTTGCGACAAAGCCAGCAGAGCTGGAATGGCGGTCGAATTTTCAATTCCTTTGAGTTCCGTTTCTGCCGACTTTCGCTGCTTGGCGTTGGTATTCCAGTTGCGTCCAATTCGTTCGGCGACAGTTCGCCATTCGCGCAGTTGCTGCTGATGGCGACGCGCCGATGCCTCCAATTCTCGCTGGTCAGAAGTCGTCAACCATCTCCCCCCGACCAGTCGGTAACCCATCCTTTTATAGATTGGCTTGGAGTCGAAGTTGGGAGGCGCCAGCATCAGAACCTGCGTCAGGTGAGCGCGTTCCTGCTCCGGCAGCTTTGAACGGCTGCACCAGTCGGCCAATGCCAACTGGCTTTCCACGGTTTTGACGGCTGCAGACCGTCGCTTTTGATACTCTTCCCAAATTGCGACACTGGAGTTATCCGCGGCGACCGCGTCCGCTGTTTGCCATCCATGGGATGTCTTCACGAAGCCCGCCTGCCACCACTCAGCCGACGCCGCCGTTTCGGGACGTACCGTGGGATTCAGCACCTGACGCCGATCAAGGTTTTTGGTATTCGGCTGGGTCTCCAAAGTCAGCAGTTGATGCACGCTTTGCGAGTTCGCGCTGGCACTAGACGGATTCGCTGCCTCCAAGATTGTCATTCGCGAGAACGAGGCCAACGCGGTCAACAGCACAAAGCGCGCAAATCGATTCATCAGTCGTTCTCCCAGCAGACAAACACTATTTGGCCTCGGGCTTTTCTGACATGGCGATACCCAACGAATCGAGCAATCGGTCTCGTTCCTGAATCAGATCGAGATCGACGTAGGTGCGGAATGATCTGGCCTGGTGGATCTTATTCGCGACGGGCCCTGGTTTCGGTTTCGGCTGTTCCTTTAATTTCTCGCCGTCTTTCTTGAGCCGATCCTGCCATTTATCGATCGCCGAGTCCTGTTGCACAATTTGCCCGGTCGCTCGCTCGTACTGCCGAACGGCGGCACTCCGCTGACCAACCACCATTTGGGCTCGTTGCGACACCGCCATGGTCGAAGCGAGTGTTTGATCCATGTCCAACTGGTAGCGGATCTGCTGGATCTCCAGGACACTCATCCGTTGCTGATAGGCTTGCGCCAACTGCCCGTTGCCGCCTCGGTTGTTGTTGCTGAGTGCCCCCGATTGCTGAGACAACAGACTCATCTCCGTCCCCAGTTGCAGTTGCGAGGCCGTGATCGACATCACTCGCTTCTGCAGAAACTCGTAGTCGCGCTCCAGGCGAGTCAACTGCTTGTCAAAAGCGGCCAACTGCTGGTCCATGTACTTCTTCGCATCTTCGGCGGTCTTCTTAAGGGCTTCGCGTTTCTCGGTGGAGGCTTCGAAGTCTTTCGCCACCTGTTTCTCTCGTTCGGCGTGTTCTTTTTCTTCTTTCGCCTGAGCGATCTCACGAGCATGCTGGACATCCCCTTCCATCAGAGCATGCATCGCATGCACACTCGATTTTCCGCGAGCGACGGCCGAATTCAGAGCTGGCCCCAGGATCTCGGCCAGCGTTTCATCTTCCCGCAACAGCGCTTCGCGTTGCTTCACGGTGTCGACTGATTTCTGCAACGCGGCCAGGACCTGACCGATCCATTCCGCTTCCTGTTCTCGTTCGACGAGATCCATCTGCGAGCGTGATAACCGCTTGGCGAATTCCGTCAGCCGACTGTATCCGGACGAATAGTCCTTCGCGATGAAATGCGACCAGGCCAGCGCCCGCCAGGCGGGCCAGAACTCCGGACCGTCCACCGCGGTGGCCAACTGGAAATGTTCGAGGGCCTCTTTGTTCTTCAATTGCTTGAGGAGGACCAGTCCATAGGCATAGTCCACGCGAGGATCTTTAGGCGATTGATCTTTCGCGGAGTCATATTGTCGCTGCGCGGATTTCAGCGCGGTCGTGCCTCGACCGAAACCCGCGACAAACATCTCTGTCAATCGTTTACCGAGAACCGGGTCCGGCCTTAATTCATCAGCCGACACAGATCTTGACGAGACTCCACAAACGACGACAAGAGCAATCACACATGGTAATGAGAACCATGGCTTCGATTGAAAACCGGTATTGTGAGAACGACGAAACATTCGCCACCGCCCTTTAGCGACACGAGTCCGCTTCTAATACGAAATGTCTTAAAACATTCAACGGATTTCATGCCAATTCTGCAAGAAGATTGTGGCGGGGTCGATCTTGTGTCGGCGAAGGATAGAGATTAGCCAACCAACTGCGACTGATTGCGGGCCGACACCGAGATTTTCGAGTTCGCGAAGTTGGCTGGAACTCCGCGGCCTGAACGCCCCGAAGACTTCCATGAGTGCTCTCTAACCAGACTTCACCCGGTAAGAAATAGCCACCCTCATCACTTCAATGTCATGCCCGACACAGCTTCTCGACCCAACGTCGAAGGCTTATCTGGGATTCAGGTGGTTGGTGCCGGCGCATGCCAATCGCGGCGAGCACGCATCCAGATCATCGTCCACCACGGCAGATTGACCAGACTCACCACGGTCAACAATCCCCAGGCAGCGCCGATCGGGCCGTAAGCCCGCCCGAGGATGATCACCGCAGTGGCAATGAGTCCATGCGATACCACCGCGGCGAGCAGAAAAGGATCTTGCTTGTGGGCACGAACGTAAATTGTCTGACAGCGGGGGAGATGCAGAATGAGATAGGCAACGGCCAGAATCACTGTCGGGAGCAACGGCAACAGACGCGAGGCTAACCGTTGCGTCAAATCCCACGGGAGAACATTCAGCAGCCAGACTCCGATACAAACGCCGATCGCACCGAACAGGTGGAAGGTCCACGAGATGGCTGTCAGACGATAGAAGACACGATCCATCTCGACCCAGTCGCGTCGAGCCACCAGGCTGCCAAACAGCGGAGTCCGCACGTGGACCCAGGCGTAGGCGGCCGATTCCAATGCGGTCAGGATCGTGAGCGTCATCCCCATCTGGCCGGCGATCGCCTTCGTGTGAAAGTGAAACATCACCGGGTTGAACAGGCCGAATGCCAGATAGAGCGTCACACCGAACACGGCCATCTTCCACTGTAACGGCCAGATCTCGTCACGCCACGAAATCGTGTCGACCGGTTGGTTCGCGAGGGACTGCCAGAAACCTCGGTAACGAACGGCGATCAGCCACAGGTCCCAGACCAGCCGCACGGCCACCGAGACGACGGCCGCCCACAAACCAAGCCCGGCGATCATGCTGGCCCAGACAGCAAAGCTGCCTGTGATGAACTGCAGCAAGCGAACTCGATGCAGCACGATGACCTGATTGCAGCCTTCCAAGATCGCCGTGTACGCCCACGCCCACAGCAGCAGGGCATTCAACGCGACGAGGCAAAACCAGGGTGCCATCCAGGCGACATTGTCAGATTGCGTTTCTTCCGCCGATGGCAAACTCAGGAAGATCGCTCCGCCGATGCCGCAGACAACAAAGAAGACCAGCGCGACGACGGCATACCATCGCGCCACGAATCGCTTCAGCCCCGCCAGACGATGCAGCGCCGCGGCGTCGCCCCCGATGTGCCCGTTTGCGTCCAGATGCAGTCGCGACCACTCGTGACTGGCGACGTTGATGATGACTCCGTGCAGCCCCAACTCAACGAGCGTCTGCATCCCCATCAGACTGGCGAACGTGTAGAAGTAGCCTTGCAACTGCGGCGTAAAGCAGGCGGCGATCACCAGGATCGAGATGGGGCCCGCCAGAAACTGCCACGCGCGAGTCGCAATGGCATAGAAGACCGCCCGATCGACTTCCAGCCGATTCACAAGGCGCCGTAGACGCGATCGCTGCGGTGGGTCAAGCGGCGGTGAATCCAACGGACCCTCTTTTGAATTGATGTCCTCGAAGGCAAACGCGACCCATCCGTCTCATCAGTCCCATTTGTCTCATTTGTCTCATTTGTCCCATTTTTGACAGGACGAATAAGACCTATGCAATCACGATAGCGGCAGGCTAACCGGCAGACCGCTGAGGGCGCTGTTGGCGACGGCTTCTGTGAACTCCATGTATTGCAGGCCCGCGGCCAAGTCGGTGCGACGGACTTTTTCTTCGCCTCGAATGGCGGCGATAAACTCCGCGTCGACTCGCCAGCCGCCGAGCTTCTCGGGGGGAATCGTAATCTCGCGCAGTTCGGTATCGACCTTGCGACCGACGAAGACGCGGTCGTGCTCGCCGAAGACGATCTTGATCGTTCCCAGACTGCCGAACAGATGAATCTGCTTGCCCGGCCCCATCAGCGTGGTTCCACTGAAGTGGTAAATCCCCCGGGCCCCACTGGCATACTGAGTCAGAATCTGGACGCTGTCGGGGACCGTAACGGCGAGATTGCCCGAACCGTGCGGATTGGGGCGGACTGGTTCGAAAATCTGCGTTTGCGCATAGACCTTGGTCGGCTGAGGCACCCAGCGAGAGAGCGTTTCGTGCAGGATGCCGAGGGTCAAAACATTCAAGCCACTGATCGCCGCGTCCTGTCGCCAATGCAAGTATTTGGTGTAGTCATGAAACTGATCGTCCGCGCCGATCACGACCACTTCACGCAGATCGCCGATGAAGTTTCGGAACAGCAGCAGTTCGATTTCGGTGTCGCACTCGAGACCGAACGGACTGGGGACCAGCATCGCCACTTTGTCAGGTCGAGCTTGCGCTGCGGCCGCCATGGTGCGCGCTTCGGCAACATTGCGAGCCATCCGCGCTTCGCACAGAACATGCTTGCCAGCCGCCAGGGCCGCGCAGGTCACTTCGGCATGCAGATTGGGCCACGTGCCCACGACAACGGCGTCGACTTGATCGTCGGCAATCAGGGCTTGCCAATTCGGATAGCGAGTTGCAATACCGAATTCGTTCGCAACACGCTCGGTCGATTCAGCAGTTCGATTGGCGACGCCAACCAGTTCGACGCCTGCGACGGCTCGCAAACCCGGAATGTGCCGCCGCCGAGTGTTGTCACCTGCCCCTACGATTCCAACGCGAAGTCGATCCGTCATGCTGTCTTGAACCTCGACCGGTCTAAATGCATCTGCCCATAAACAAGGGGCAGATTCTAACGGGCCGTGCCTCGAACAGCCATCACCCGCAAAGAACAACTTCCCTGCGCAGGCTTCACATTCGCCCGAGATTGATGATCATAAGAGATATCGGCGATGATCTGATCGGCACGATTAGGCTAAATGGTCAAGCACCATCGCGGCGGTGTCCTCTTTCTTTGGCATACCCACACCGCCGCAATCCGAATCGCTAACAACTTACGTATGGCATTTTCATGACTTGGCAATTTGGTGAATTCATGCTGACTCGATCGAATCCGTCCATCCCGCTCGTGATCGCGATGCTCATGCTGGCAACAGCGCCCAGCATGTCGCCTGGGGCGGAGATCGATTTCGCTCACGATATTGTGCCGATTGTGAAAAAGCATTGCGCGCAATGTCATACCGGCGACAAGAAGCAGGGCGGGTTCTCGATGAACACGCGAGAACTGCTGCTGGCCGGAGGCGAAAGTGGCAAGTCCGTTGTTCCGGGTAAGGCTGAGAACAGTGATCTGATTCAGCGATTGAAGTCGAATGACGCAACAGTCCAGATGCCGCCCGAAGGGAATCGCGTTCCTGCGGAACAGATCGCGTTGCTATCCGCCTGGATCGATGCCGGAGTGAAGTGGGAGGACGGTTTTGCGTTCAAAGCGACCGCTTACGAACCGCCACTCAAGCCGCGTCATGTCGAATTGCCACCGGCAATCAACGGACGCCAGAACCCCGTCGATCGTATAATCGATGCGTATCTGGCAGATCACCACATCGAACGCCCGCAACTGGTCTCCGATCCCGTGTTCTTGCGGCGCGTGTCGCTCGATCTGATCGGACTACTCCCTTCTTCCGAGAATTTGTCCGAGTTTGAAGCGAACCAGAATCCCCAGAAGCGGGTGGATCTGGTTCACAGCCTGCTGAATGACGACGTGGCCTACACCGAGCACTGGCTGACGTTTTGGAATGATCTGCTGCGGAACGACTATACCGGCACCGGGTTCATTACCGGCGGGCGCAAACAGATCACGACGTGGTTGTATCGGTCGCTGATCGAGAACAAACCGTACGATCAGTTCGTTCGTGAACTAATCGCACCGACGGCCGAGTCCGAAGGCTACATCCAGGGGATCCGGTGGCGCGGCGATGTGAATTCCAGCCAGACTGTGGAAGTTCAGTTCGCGCAAAGCGTGTCGCAGTCGTTTCTCGGCATCAACATGAAATGCGCGTCTTGCCACGACAGCTTCATCGATCGATGGAAGCTGGACGAAGCCTATGGCTTGGCCGCGATCTATGCCTCGCAACCGCTGGAGATTCACCGTTGCGACAAGCCGATCGACCGCAAAGCGAAGGCGGCGTGGATCTTCCCGGAACTGGGTCAGATCAATCCGGATGCACCTCAACCGGAACGATTGAAGCAGCTAGCGGCCTTGATGACGCACCCGGAAAATGGCCGCTTTACCAGAACGATTGTGAACCGGATCTGGCATCGCCTGATGGGTCGCGGGATTGTGCATCCAGTCGACGCGATGCACACGGAACCGTGGAGCGCCGACCTGCTCGACTATCTGGCCGCGAATCTGGTCGAGAACGGTTACGACCTGAAGCAGACGATGGCACTGATCTGTACGTCAGATGCTTATCAGGCTCAAACGCGATCGCTGGACGCGTTGCCCGATGCGGCGACTTTTGTGTTTCGAGGGCCGATTGCGAGGCGAATGACGGCTGAGCAGTTTCTAGATTCGATCTGGCAGATCACGGGGGCTGCGCCGACGAAGGTGGATGCTCAGGTCGTGCGATTGAAACCAGCGAAACAGGCCGACGGAGCAACTCGGCCCGAGATCGCCCTGCGATCACAGTGGATCTGGTCGAGCAGTCGCGCGTCGGCCTCGGCTCCCGCGGGTGAAACGGTGACGTTCAGGCGGATCGTCAAATTGGCTGCCGTTCCGCTGCAAGCGATTGGCGTGATCACCTGTGACAACGAATACACGCTGTACGTGAACGGTCGCAAGCTGCAAGCGGATGGCAACTGGGAAACGGTCGAGACAGTGCCTCTGGAAGGAGCTTTGAAGGCCGGCGCGAATGAGATTCTCATCATGGGTAAGAACGGCGGTGACTCGCCGAACCCCGCGGCGCTGATCTTCGAAGCCGTCCTGCGGATGC
>CBIHQO010000148.1:0-10647 GCA_966211735.1 uncultured Schlesneria sp. | reverse complement strand
TGATTACGACGACCAGCGTGAAGTGCGTCCAAACTTTCATGGTGGATCTCGCGAGAGGTGCAATTTCTGTCATCAGTCTAGTGAGCACATCTCTTCGGTACCATTCTGCGACATGAGGGAACCGATTGAGCGGCACACGGTCCTCGGGTACGATGCGTCGACCTCAGCACCCTCCGTCCGTTCAAAGGTCATCGATGATGTCTCACCCAGTAGTCCGGTTGGTTCTGTTCTCGGCTTTGGCATTGATGGGCAAGCTGGTTTGTGCGGAAGAGGCCGTGCCGTTTCCGGGGACAAAAAGCGACTATCACGGGTTCAGCCGCTATGACTTCGAAGTCGACGGCCAGCACTGTATGGTCGTCACTCCGTTCGTGGCGGCAAAAGGAAAGCCGTGGATCTGGCGAGCCGAGTTTTTCGATCATCGCCCCGAGATCGACTTGGCTCTCGTCAAAAAGGGCTTCCATCTGGCGTACATGAACGTCGGCAACACGTTCGGTTGCCCCAGTGCAATGAAGCACTTCGACGAGTTCTACAAAGTGCTGACCGAGAAGTATGGTTTCTCCAAGAAACCCGTTCTCGAAGGTCTCAGTCGCGGTGGGCTCTATGTCTACAACTGGGGTGCCGCGCATCCGAGCCAAGTGGGCGTTATTCTCGGCGACAATCCTGTTCTGGACTTCAAGAGCTGGCCGGGAGGAAAAGGAAAAGGCCCCGGTAGTGCAGGAGATTGGAAGAAGCTGATCCAGGACTACGGCTTCAAAGACGAAGCGGAGGCACTCGCTTACGAGAAGAATCCAGTCGACAATCTCGCGCCACTCGCCAAAGCCAAAGTCCCACTCCTGCACATCTGCGGCGATGCCGATGAAGTGGTTCCCTATGCGGAGAACACAGTGCTCCTCAAGGAACGTTATGAGAAGCTTGGGGGCAAGATCTACGTGATTGTGAAGCCAGGCTTGAAGCATCATCCTCACGGCCTGGATGATCCGGCTCCGGCTGTCGACTTCATCGTGAAAGAGCTTGGGTTGGAATAACGCCAAATAAAAAGAGGCGGGGCACAATGCTCCGCCTCTTTCGTTTCAACATGAAACCTTAGTACCCGCGTGGTCGCACGCGACCTTGCACGCGACCGGGTAGACCCATGATTCGCAGGAAGCCTTCTGCGTCAGTCTGATTGTACGAGCCGCCCGCTTCCATACTGGCGATCTTGTCGTCGTACAGACTATTGGGGCTGGTTCGGCTGCAGACGATGATGTTGCCCTTGTACAGGCCGAGCTTGATTTCGCCCGTGACGACGGATTGGGTCTGCTTGTTAAACGCCATCAAGGAATCCATTTTGGCACAGTACCAGTGCCCGTAGTAGACCATCTCGGCGACTTCAGGTGACAGGCGATCTCGCAAATGCAGCAGATCGCGATCGAGAGTCAGTTGCTCAACATAGCGATGAGCTTCGTACAGCAGCGTCATGCCAGGGGCTTCGTAGACGCCGCGGCTCTTCATCCCGACAAATCGGTTTTCGATCATGTCCAGGCGACCGATCGCGTTCCGGCCACCGATCTTGTTGAGCTCCAGCACCATCGATAGCGGGCTGACGGCTCGACCATTCAGCGTCGTGGGGACGCCACTCTCGAATCCGATCGTGACATATTCGATCTGATCTGGTGCCTGTTGTGGCGAGACGGTCATTCCGAAGTCCGGAACATCGACACCCGTGACTTTGGGATCTTCCAGAACACCCGCTTCGTAGCTGATGTGCAGGCAGTTTTCGTCTGAGCTGTACGGCTTGGAAACCGATGCCTTAACGGGGATGTTCTTCGCGGCGCAATAAGCGATCATCTCGGTGCGGCCGGGGAACAGCGTGCGGTAACGCTCGATCCGCCATGGGGCGATGATCTTGACGCCTGGCTCAAGTGCTTCGGCGGCCAACTGGAATCGGCATTGATCGTTGCCTTTGCCCGTCGCGCCGTGAGCATACGCATCGGCACCGACTTCTCGAGCGACCTGCAGGCAGATCTTCGAGATCAGCGGACGCGCGATCGATGTCCCGAGCAGATAGACGCCCTCATAGCGGGCCTGCCACTGCATGACCGGGAAGGCAAAGTCGCGACAGAGTTCTTCCTGCACATCGACAATCCGAGCCGATTTGGCTCCGCAGACGTGGGCCTTATTCAGGATCGCTTCGCGGTCTTCACAAGGCTGTCCAAGGTCAACGTAAACGCAGTGAACGTCGTAACCTTCGTCCTGCAGCCAACCAAGAATAACCGACGTATCCAGACCGCCGGAGTACGCGAGAACACAACTGGGCATGAACGATTCCAATCGAGAACAAGAGTGAATCTTAACGACCGAACATCACGGCCGATTGAGCAGGCAGGGGCCAAGATTATAGCTGGAGGAGCACTCAGCGTCACCGAACCTGTCAAATTCGGGATGGTGACCGTTGCAACCCGAAAACGCCGACTATTTTGCCTCGGTCTTCTGCTTTTCATAAGCGGCAATGGTTCCTTCAGGATCATCGTTGAAGGCATCGCGGCAGCCGGTGCAGCAGACGTAGTACGTCTTTCCCTTGTGCGTGACGGGGATCGTTCCAGTTCCGCCTGTCACCACGCAGAGCGGCCCCGTTCCGCCCGCGGCCGCGATCTTCGTTCCCTGGCGCTGGTATCCGACTTCACCCGTCCGCGTGAAAAAGGACTGCTGTTCGGGCCGCTTCTCAAACAGAATCAACACGCGATTCTCATTCAGAATGGTAAGCGTCAGGCGGTGGACCTCTTTCTTGTCGTCGATTCCTTCCATGACAAGCCGCTTGTCTTCAAACTTACCGTGATACGTCCGCGTGGAATCGTCGAGCAGCTTGGCTGTGAGTGTAAACTGCTTGGTGACATCATCGAAATTCAGCAGAGCCGACTTCCACTCCTTGCCGTCTTCGACGTTGATGCGGATGCCGGTACTCTTCGGTTTCAGCTCCCAGACGAACTCGGCCTTCTCCTGCCAGGCCCCTTGTGACGAGCCACGTTTGACCTGCCCGATCCCGCGCCAACTGCCAACGAGTCCGTTGAATTCTCGCAGGGCCTCAATCGTGGCCGCTTTAGATGTCGGCTTCGGCTCGGGCTCTTCAGCCTGGATGATGAAGCCTGGGCCCACTGCGAAAATGCCGATGCTGGCTACCGTCCAAACTGCGATTCGTCGAAAGCTGTCAGACATGATCTCTCCGCGAATCGCAGGTGGTGACGCTGGCTCGTCTCTAAGCAGACCCCGTTCTCATTGCTGAGCGACTTGCTTCAAAATCACAACGCACCCGAATCAAGATGTCAACATCGCTTCACTGAGGCTTGGGTGCCAGAAGGCCGTAAAGGCGATGTAATCGATACAGCCCATACTGATAGAAGCAACTTGCGGTCATCCACGGACCTCGCGGGTGCGCGGTCCGATAGTTGCGTATTCGCAAGTTATGTTTTTTTAATCTCGTGCCCGCGCCTCGGAGCGACCGAGCCATTTTGAAATGAGCCTGGCGATCATGTTGGACAACCTGTCAGACACCGACGAAGCCGTCTACCTGAAGAAAAGCGGGATCGATCGCGGCGTAGGCTACTTGGTCGGCGGGATCGTCGTCTTGGCGTTCTTTCTCGTCATCATCCTGGCAATGGGTCGCATTCAGACTCTGTCGAATGAGGCAGGGAATCTGCATCACTACGAAATGCGCGAAGAGAAATCCTCTGAGATCGGTGATACGCGACCTCGATAAGTGAATGACTCTTCAGCGAATCAAATGCGAGCGGCATACGGAGTATGCCTTCTACATTGGGCGGCCTATGCACCCGAACGGGTGAGCTTCTGGAAGAGTGCGAGCAACTTCCGAGTGATTGGCCCCGGTTCGCCGCTGCCGATGGAACGTCCGTCCAAAGTCACGACGGCCACCACTTCTGCGGCAGTCCCCGTCAGGAACATTTCGTCGGCGACGTACAAGTCGTGACGAGTCAGCGAGCACTCTTCGACTCGGTATCCAGCTTCTCGTGCCAGATCAATGACGGCGTTGCGGGTGATCCCTTCCAGGATTCCCGAATCGCGTGATGGCGTTCGCACGACTCCATGCTTCACGATGAAAATGTTATCGCCGGTACACTCGGCTACTTCACCCTTGTGATTCAACATCAGCGCTTCAACCATGCCGGCATCGGTTCCTTCGATGCGGGCCATGATGTTGTTCAGGTAGTTCAATGACTTGATGCGCGGACTGAGCGCCGCCGAATGATTTCGGATCGTACTCGCCGTAACCAGGTGCATCCCCTTGGTGTAGGTTTCGGGGGGATAGAGAGAGATCGTATCGGCGATGATGATGACCTGCGGATTGCTGGTCTTGCGGATATCCAGACCCAGGCTGCCCGCGCCACGAGTCACCACCAGGCGCACATAACCATCGCTCAGGTTATTGGCTTTGACGGTCGCTTCGACAGCGGCAATCATCTCGGCTGGCTTCAATGGAATGGTCAGGCGGATCGCTTTCGCGCTCTCGTAGAGTCGGTCGATATGCTGCTGCTGCAGGAAGACTTTGCCGCCGTAAATGCGGATCCCTTCGAATACCCCATCGCCGTACAGCAGACCGTGATCGAACACGCTGATCTTGGCATCGGCTTCATCGACGATTCTACCGGCGATATAAATCTTCAATCCCATTTCGCATCACCCTGACAAAGAAGCCCGGCCTTTTCTAAAGCCGGGCTTCTACTTCGTCGCTTGGAACTCGCCACCAAGGGTCGTTCGACTCAATTCAATTATTCACATCGATCGGCCAACAGGAAGTCTGGCGACAAATTTGACACCGTAAAGTGAGTCGAGGTTCGCCAGACGCTGCGTGCCGCTGTCGCTCTATTCTCAGGCGGCATCCGACATTGGGACGATCCGACCTTCGCACAGTTTGACAGTGCGATGGGCTTGCGCCGCGATCGCCTGATCATGCGTCACCATGATAATAGTCAACTGTTCCTGCTCATTCAACTTGCAAAGCAGGTCAATGATCTCTCGCCCGGTCCGGGCATCCAGGTTTCCGGTCGGCTCATCTGCCAGCAGGATTTCGGGATGCGCGACCAGCGATCGGGCGATGGCGGCTCGTTGCATCTCGCCGCCTGATAATTCCGAAGGTTTGTGAGTCAGGCGGTGACCGAGGCCAACGCGATCGATCATCTCGCGGGCCCGGTCCTGGTATTCGCGACGTCGCTTCCAGTAGCCCCAGATCGAATGCCGAATCATCAGCGGACTGAGTACGTTTTCCATCAGGCTCAGTTCGGGCAGCAAGTGGTAGAACTGAAAGACGAACCCGAAGACGCGGTTACGGAGTTCATCCCGAGTTCGCGACGGCAAGTCGTCGATCCGCTGACCGTCGAGTTGCACTTCGCCAATATCCGGTGCATCGAGTAGACCGAGCAAGTGGAGCAGGGTGCTTTTCCCTGATCCTGATTGGCCCACGATCGAGAGGAACTCGCCCTTGCGAACAGACACGTCAACGCCGTGCAGCACAGGGACCAGGTGATCCCCTTTGCGGTAAGCCTTCTCGACAGAAAACGCGGCGATTTGCGGTTCTGGCATGGGGAATGTCTCTCGGAGCGACGCGGACTTCGGACTGGTGAACTTGCTGATAACCGTCGGCATGGCTGCCACTCCTGGTTCGTGATCAGATCACGCGTGAGCTTATCGAACTCGGTGACGGGAAATGAACGCTATTCGTATCGCAGAGCGCGGACCGGCTGCAACCGGGCGGCTCGACGAGCCGGCAGGACGCTGGCGAGCACCGCAATCGTGATCGCTCCCAATGCGACCCAGAAGATCGTTAAGGCATCGATATGAGTCGGAATCGTTTTGAAATAGTAGATCTTTTCGTCGAAGACTTTTCGACCGGTGACAAACGTAATGAAGGCTTCGATCTGGTTGATGTAGTAGACGAACAACAGCCCGGCCATCACGCCGACTCCGCTGCCCACCATCCCCAGCGACAGCCCATAGCTCAGAAAGATCGACATCACGCCGGATGAGCTGGCTCCAAGAGCTTTCAGAATGCCGATATCACGAGTCTTCTCGACGACGATCATGAAGAAGATCGCGAGGATCCCGAACCCTGCCACGGCAATGATCAGAAACAGCAGAATGTTCAGGATCGACGATTCGACATCGACTGCCGCCAGCAGCGGCCCCTGCTTCTGCTCCCAGGTCCGAACGGTGTAGCGATCGGCAGGAAACTCGTTTCGCAGGATCTCCAGCACCTTGTCGGAATCGTGGTAGTCTTTCAGCTTGATCTGCACCGAAGTGATCGCGCGAGATTCTGTGCCGTCCGGGTTCGGCGTGACCATCTTGCGGACGTGCTGCAGGTATTCCAGATTGCAGAAGACCAGATTCGAATCGTATTCACTCATTCCACTCTTGAAGACATCGACGACGGTCGCATCGAAGTAGGCGGGCTTGGGAGTTCCGGCCGTGACAGTGCTGACCTTCACATCGTTGCCGGGTCGCACCATGTAAATCGTACGCATCTGGCCACTCGACTCGTCCTTATGGGGAAAGCTGATCAGGTTGCTGCCGACGTACAGACGTCCCGTTTGCAACTCGCCCAATTTGGCCTCGGCCACGACGGTATTGCCTTCTTCACGTTCCATCCCATCGAAAGGATCTTCACTGGTGGGGGCGGCAGGAGCTTCACCACCCTGCTCGGCACCCCCGTGACGTTGTTGCTTGATCTCTTTCAGGAAGATCGCCTTGTCACGAGCCAGGGCCGCGATGCGTTGACGATAGTCATTGGCGCCCGGAGTCAACGACCAGTCTGGCTTGTGATCCTTGGTCCGTTCGGCTTTGGTACTGTCAGGTCCGTTGTCCTGTGCATGATAACTTTGCAGGTAGTCCATCAGTGGACCGACTTCAGACTTGCTGCCGGGGTCGATCCCGATCAGCGTGACCGGATGATGGATGTACTGACCGCCATACTCGAAGCTCAGCATCCCATAGACTTCGACAGTCGAGGTCACACCGGCCACGTAAGGACCGATCAGCCTCTCGATCATCTGCTTATGCAGTTCGGCATCCGCCTCGCCATCATAGCTGCGAGTTTCAATGATGATGTCGGACAGGATCCCCTGGATTCGCAGCCGCATCTCGCTGCTGAACCCCGCCATCACAGCATTGACGACGATCATCGTCGCCACACCCAGCGTGACGCTGATGATGCTCGCCAGAGCGATGTACCGAGATCGCAGATATCGCTGACAGAGAAGTAGTTTGTACATGTGCCAATCCTTTGGCGTTGATGGTAAATTCAGTTAGCGATTGAAGCCCATGATAATATTCAACAGTTCCGACTGGTGATCGCGATGCGGAAATTCTTTCTGACAGACAATGCGATTCCGTAAGCCTGGAAAGGTCCGATCCTTCTCGTCAGCGTCGGGTGCGTTGGCAAAACATCGCAGTTGTACGACATGCGATTCGTCCAGAAGCAATTCGGGACAGTCGACTCTTAAGGTGTAGACGGCGGCTTGATCTAGCGTACTTGGCAGCGTAATCGAAAGCTCTTGCTCGTCGCGAATATCGATGAAGCTCAGGTGGAATGGCTGTTGTGCGCGCTCTTCAACGGATTGATCACTATCCGAAGCGGTCAGGATCAAGTCCGGTCTATCTTCAAAGCATTTCAACGGCAAGTCCTCTGGGAGGGCGAGGCTCCCGCCGAGCCGCGATGAAGGACAGACTTCCAATGGCAATTGCGGCTCGATAAGAGTTGCGTCATTCAGGTCAGCCGCCGCCGACTGAGTGTCGAAATTCGGCTGTGATTCGTCGACTTCCCCTGACCGCGGCGCAGCAACCGGAGGAGCCCCGAATTGCACACCCAACCTGCCAACAAACGTATGAACAAGAATCGCTAATCTGGCCTGGAATGCCAATTCGCCGTACGGAGCTTCTTCATCGTCACCCGAACTATAGGCCCACTTTTCGGCCATGACAGCGATCACTAAAGCAACTCGTTCACGTTGGTCACCCATGCAGGATGACATGAACAAGGGGACGACATCGGGGCAATGCTTTGATCCGGCCAGAACGAATACAGGGGTGTAGAAGGTCAGAACGCAATTCTGCAACGTTGTGCCGAACGGAAGTGAATCGATTTGCGGGTGGAATGCCCAACCCAGAATCTGCCCCGTGCTCGCAACATACCCGGTAAGCAACAACACCAAGCACGCAACGCACCGCCCCCAACGCTTGCGAAGCTGCTGTCGAATCGTCGTTAGGACTTTAACCGTCACATCGCCCTCCTTGGCGAATATTTGACACTCTACGTTGCCGGGTGTTCCGGCTTCAGCAACGGGAAGAAGATCACGTCGCGGATACTTGTGGTGTTTGTTAACAGCATGACCAGGCGATCGATCCCGATTCCCATCCCGCCTGCGGGCGGCATCCCCACCTTCAGGGCTCGGACGAAGTCGTGATCCATCTTGGCCATCGAATCTTCTTCGGCCAACCCGTCCAGTTGCGTGCGGAACAGTTCTTCCTGCAGGCGCGGGTCGTTCAGTTCCGTGTAGGCGTTCGCGAGTTCCATCCCGTCGACGAACAACTCGAACCGTTCGGCGATGCTGGGGTCGGATCGCTTCCGCTTGGTCAGCGGACACATGGACGAAGGGTAATCGTAGACGAAGACTGGGCCTGCCAGCTTGTCTTCAACCGTGGCTTCGAACACGTCATTGACGATCACGTCGGGGTGACGACCGGCCGTTTCGATGTGCAGCGTCTTGGCGACGGCAGCCACCGCTGCGGCGTCGTGCATGTCGCAGCCGGCATGTTCGCGGAACAAGTCGCCATACTTGGCTCGCTGGAAGGGCGGATTGAAGTTGACGGTCTTTTCGCCCCACGGCAGCACGGCCGTTCCGTTCGCGGCGACAGCGGCATTGCAGATGATCTTTTCGGCCAAGTCCATCATCGCATGGTAGTCCCCATACGCCTGATAGAGTTCGATCATCGTGAATTCAGGGTTATGAGTCCCGTCGACACCTTCGTTGCGGAAGACACGGCCAATTTCGTAGACGCGTTCGATCCCGCCGACCATCAATCGCTTCAGGTGCAGTTCCAGCGCGATCCGGAGGAACAGCGGAATATCGAGAGCATTGTGATGCGTCTTGAACGGACGAGCCGCCGCACCACCGGCGATGGCGTGCAGCACGGGCGTTTCGACTTCGAAGAAACTTTCACCGCGCAGGGTCTGGCGGATCGAATCGAGGATGCGCAATCGCTTCAGCATCCGCTCGAGGACGCCTTCGGAGTAGATCAGGTCGACGTATCGCTGGCGAAGCAGGGCTTCCTTGTCCTGGATCCCGTGGAATTTTTCTGGTGGTTGAGCCAGCGACTTGCAGAGGATCGTCAGTCCCGTGACGGCGATCGTCTTTTCACCGGAGTTTGACATCCGCGTGCGACCGTCGACGCCGATCAGGTCACCCAGATCGAGGCATTCGAGCAGTGCCCACATTTCATCCGTGGCTTCCTTGCGCGACAGCATCAACTGGATGCGTCCCGTGTGGTCCTGGATGTGGATGAAGTGCAGCTTTCCCTTGTCATTCCAGCGCAGAATGCGTCCGGCAACGCGCACCGTTTCGCCATCCGAACCTGACTCGGCCGGACAGAGGTCGCGCGCTTTCTCAATGGCGATGTGGCCATCAAAACGCTGACCCCAGGGATCGAGACCTAAGGCCTCAATCTTGGCGAGTTTTTCGAGTCGGGCGGCTTCTAAACGATCGGGCGTCTCGGACATCGGTCGCGGTTTCTGTCTGTCGGCAAAAGGCTTGTGGAACGAGGAAGGGCCGAAACTATGCGTGAATCGGCAAAAAACGTCAATGGCAGGTCCGGCAAGGATTGCCGGACGGGTGGTATCGCGAGGTTGGCACTGATCAAGGCCGAGCCTGTGGCGGCGTTGCGGTAAGTTGTTTGGTTGGAGGGAATTGGGGGTAGGGAGTTGGGAATAGCAGGAAGGACAGACACGGGATCCGGGGTCGTGCGGCCCGCTTTGCGACTCAGTTTGCGGGGCGCGCGACACAACCCACTGGCTCAGACCCATCAATTCTTGCCGATTTTTAGGCGTGTGCCCGCGAGCTCCTTTCCTTACGATTTGGCAGAATTTGTCAGTCCATGGCAGGGTTTTGAGGGGGGGGCCCGATTTTGCAGGGGAAATTCGGGGTTTCTGCCATAAAGACTGACACATCGATCGCTCTCCAACAAAATACGGCCACACGTGTTGACCTGAAATTCGAGGTCAACAGGTGTGGCCGTTGGTTACGGTCCACGGGGTTTCGCTACTTCTTTGCCTCTGGCGTTATGCCATATCCCACGTGCGCGCTACTAGATGGCATTTGAGGTATTTTTGCATTTTTGTGAGCAAATCCCGTGAGCCCGATCTCGAAGCGTTGGCGGCTGACTGACAGATTTTGACACCCCAGGACAACTTTTGACAATGGGGGACAAAATGGACCTGTTTTTGGCGGTTTTCCTCAAAAAAGTGGCTGTTTTGTGACAGATGTAAACCTGAAGCCCAAGTCGACTGTCATGGCGGACTGGATACTCATTGCCGATCTTCAGGAGCACAAATCTTAGCTCAGGTACATTGGCAGTTGCCGATCAGTACTCGGTTATCACGTTCGCTTC
>CBIHQO010000147.1:0-10676 GCA_966211735.1 uncultured Schlesneria sp. | reverse complement strand
CGGGCCCTCCACAAAATGCTCTCGAAGGCCGCTCCGCAGATCGCGGCTCAGTATTCCGTAGAGAAAGCAGTGGATCGGATCCTCGCTTTGTTTGGGCTGCCTCATCATCCCGGAGTGGCAGTTACTGCGGGGCAAGAAGCTGCCCCAATCCGACGTGCTGCTTGAAGGTTGCGCGAAGAGTATTGCCGATCGCAAAGATCTGACGCAGACAATTTCCGTTTCCGGTGTAGAATCCGCTATCACCGGTGCCAGATTGGTGTTCGCAACCAATTCGGCCCGCTTCAGGCTAAGTTGCCTCGCCGATTCCGATCGAGTCGAGTTCATCATTCTTCAACGGACAAGGATCGCCACAATGGGTCGCTCAGGGATGTTTGCTTTGGTCCTGGTCGCAATAGCAACAGTCTGCGCGCAAGGGCAAGACAAGCCCGTGGCTCCCGTCGAGAAACCAGCCGCCGAACATTCGACGACGGAGCAGGTGAAGGAATCGACGGATAAACTCAAGGATGATGCGAAGGCCGAAGTCAACAAGATCGCCGATGTGCTGGATCATGACCCGCGGGCTCAAAAGGCTGCTGCGGGGATTCTGCAACCGATCTACTCGGTCGCCGAATCGTTGTCGTTCCCGGCCTTTCACTGGATCGCGTTCGCACTGATGAGTGCTGGCGTGGTCAGCTTCACGCTGCAGTTGGTTCTGGGAAAACTGGTCGTGCTGACTCGGCTGGGGTTCAGTCCCAAAGAGATCATTTCGGACGCCATCAGCCTGTTGATCAGCATTGTTGGTCTGGTGTTGACGACGCAAGCCGCGGCCGAGAACTCGACGTTCACTCAAAGTGCGGCCGCCGTTCTGTCGGCGAGTGCGCTGGGGTTGATCCTCGGCTTCATTCTGTATCGCTGGGGCCAGGCTCAGGAACTGCAAGCCGTCGCAGGCCGAGTCGTTTCCGACAACGCCCCGTCGAAGAAGCGTTGAGGATTGCCGAAGGCGACAGTGATTCATAGCGTCGGCCAGTGGATGCTATGTTTGACAGCGCGGATGAGGGGACACAGAATCTCGGAACGCCGCAATCGAATACCGACACGCGACATGTTCGCGATGTCAGTGTGGACCCGAGGCCGCAAGATTCTGGAGGTTCCGCAGTGCGCATTGTTGAAGTCGAAGTCGTTCCATTGACCGGTGCCACCGTTGATGGAGGCTGGCCTCAGGGACATGAGCCGCAAGAGAACCTGCATACGCTCGTGCAGATTCGTACCGACAGCGGCATCTATGGCTGGGGCGGCTGCTTCACTTCCGGCACATTGGTGGAAGGAGCCGTCGCTCTGCTCTGGCCGTTGCTCAAAGGGCAATCGGCCGTTGAACCCGAACGAGTTTCCGAAACGTTGCGACAAGCGAGCTTCTGGCAAGGTCGCGGTGGCGCTGTCGAGCATGCCATCAGCGGACTGGATATCGCCTTATGGGACATCATGGGAAAGGCCTGCGGGCAGCCCGTCTCACGGCTGTTAGGCGGGAACTATCGTGACCGAATCAAGCCGTACGGTTCGATCCTCTTTGATGAACCCGATGCCCTGAGCAAGACGCTCGAAAGCGTCGTCGCTCGTGGTTTCAAAGCGATCAAGATGGGCTGGCGTCCGTTTGGTCGTCGCAATCGCAAATTCGACGAATTGCTGGTCCGAACCGCGCGTCAGACCGTTGGAGATGGTGTCGACTTGATGGTCGATGCGGGAGGCAGCGAACAGTTCTGGCCGCACGGGACAAACTGGGCTCGCGAAACCGCCAAGATGCTCGCGGACTTCAACATCACCTGGTTCGAAGAACCACTGCCGCCCGATGACATCGAAGGTTACATCGAACTGACACGAGTCTCGCCGGTGCCGATTGCCGGCTGCGAAGTCCTGACGCGGCGGCAATCGTTCATGCCGTGGATCGAACGACGCGCCGTCGACATCCTGCAACCGGACTGCACCAAGAATGGGGGCTTGTCCGAATCTCGTCGCCTGGCGTGGATGTGCTTCGATCACAATATTGGCCTGGTTCCTCATGGCTGGAACACGGCGATGGGGCTGGCTGCTGACCTACAGTTCAGCGCGGCGATCCCGCAAGCGCGCTACGTCGAGCATCTGACGCCGTGTGCCTACATCGATGACCTGACCACCGAGCCGTTTACGATTGATGCCGAAGGGAACTTGAAGATTCCCACCTCACCAGGTCTGGGTGTCGACATCGATCCCGGCAAGCTCAAACGATATGCCGGCAAGCGAACAGTGTTCCGATAAATCGTCTTCGGAATCCTCCAAGATCCAATCATTGACTGCTGTCAGGAACCTGCCATGCCCCGACTTGTCGTGAAGCCCGCCGATCTGGATTTGGAATCCCCCGGACGACGCGACTACTGGGTCGCCCTGGAACACGACACGATGTGGGGTGCCCAGTTAATCCCGCTCACGGTGTGGGTCGGACCGCAGGCCGAACGTGGCAAGGGGATGGTGGCCATCGGGTCGACGCATGGCAACGAATACGAAGGCCCGGTCGCTCTGAAGCAGCTTTTGGGAGAGATCGAAACATCCGCTGTCAAAGGCCGGATCATTATTATTCCGGTGCTGAACGTCGAATCGTTTCGCACGGGAACGCGAGACAGCGTCGAAGCCGATCGGGTGAATTTGAACCGAGCTTTCGTCGATGGCGCGGGCAAGCAACCGACGCTGGCGGGGATCACGCATCGTCTGGCTGCCTTCATTCGCGATTATATCTGGCCACAGGTCCACGTCGTGATCGACCTGCATTCAGGCGGCAATCAGATCCGCTTCGATCTCTGCGCCAGCTTCCATCCGATCGAAGATCCCGAACAAGCGCGACTGACGGCCGATGCGGCGCGATGGTTCGGTGTTCCCATGATCATGGTCTACCAGAACAACACCCCGGGCCTGCTGACCAGCGAAGCGGAACGCCTGGGCAAGATCACCGTCGGCACGGAACTTGGCTGGGGCGAAGCGGTCTTGCGAAAGGGTGTCACCTACGGACGACAAGGCGTCCTGGCCGCCGCCATCAATCACGGTCTGCTCAGCGGCAAGATCGAACCAATCGCTCATCACGCCGACGGCACACAGAAGTGCGCTGCCATCGTCGACTTTGAATGCTATGTCCCCGCCCCTTTCGCAGGTCACTACGAAGAGATCGTTCCCTGCGGAGCGAAGGTGAAGAAGGGAGACATCGTCGGTCGCCTGCACGACTTCGACCGCATCGACGAACCCGCCTGGCCCGTTCAAGCCGGCGTCGATGGCATCATCGTCGCCCAAGCCTGGGCCGCCCGAGTCCGCCGAGGCCAATTCGTCCTGTGCGTCGGCCGCGAACAACGCTGGCCGATGTAGGTGTGCGTGATTGTTGGTGGGGTGACCTGGGTTCGTCTTTTCGCCCCGAAGGGGTTAAAACAAATCAGCCCCAGGCAACGCCTGGGGTATGTGATTCTTGAACACAAAAGCCCTGAAAGGGCGGTACAACTCGGATCTCCGCATGTCGCAATCATTGGTCAAGAATCTAATCCACTTGGTGTATAGCACGAAGCACCGAACCCGCTGGATTCCAGAGGAACATCAACAAGGCCTATGGCGCTACCAGGCGGGGATATTCAAGGACTGGGATAGCGCGGCCCCAGTAATAGGTGGCATTGATGATCATGTTCACGCATTATTCTCGCTTTCCAAGAACCACGCACCTAAGAAAATTGTCGAGGAGGTGAAGAAGGGGAGTTCGAAATGGATGAAATCAGAAGGACCACGGAATCCGGAGTTCCATTGGCAGGCAGGTTATGCCGCGTTTTCCGTCAGCCAGTCGAGTGTCGAAGAAGTGACGCGGTACAGCGAGAATCAAGCAGAGCATCATCGCCGGATCACGTTTCAGGATGAGCTCCGCGCGTTGTTCAAACGTCATGAGATCGACTTCGATGAAAGATATGTTTGGGATTGATGATTTGATTGGATAGCACAAGCCGTCGTCACGACAATTGTTTTGCCCTGTCAGGGCAAATGCATGTTTTCGCGATACGAACCCCAGGCGTTGCCTGGGGCTGATTTGTTTTAACCCCTTCGGGGCGAAAAGACGAACACACGCTGCCAGCCAGCGGTTGTGATCACCGGGAGCACGCGGCCGCCCTAATCACAACAATAGCGTCGAATCGCTCTGGTTCTGGTGGCGGACCGAATGACTGTTTTCGGAGGAACAATGTCGAATCACCGCCGTAACAAGCATTGCAATTGACTGATGGGTCATGGTATCACAGAGCCCGACAACTGCGGTGCCCACGGTTGTGGAGATGGCGATGTCCGATCAGATGAATGAAGCCTCCTTGCGTCGTCACGCCCTTTCTCGGCGACGAGTTCTACAGGTCGGCAGTTTGGGAATGGCCGGCTTGGGCCTGTCGTTGCCGAATCTGCTCGCTAGCGAGAACGCAGCCCAGCAGAGCCATCTGAAACCGATGGCCGACAACTGCATTCTGCTGTTCCTGAACGGCGGTCCCAGCCACCTCGACATGTGGGACATGAAACCGAATGCACCCGATGGCATTCGCGGTGAATTCAAGTCGATCTCGACATCGCTGCCTGGCTATCAGATGAGCGAGCATCTGCCGCGGATGGCGCAGCAGATGCACCTGTCGACGGTAGTCCGGTCGATGCATCACAGCGTCAATAACTCGCACGCGGCGGCCGTGTATGCATCACTCACCGGACACGACCGCGGCGAGCAGGGTGGCGGGACTCGACCGACGGATCACCCGTGCCTCGGTGGGATCATGGCTCGGCTGCGTCCAACCGCGGCCAGCACGTTGCCTCAGGTTCATCTCCCTTACATGACCAAAGAGGGTGCAGGCGGGCCACCTCAACCCGGGTTCTTCGGTGGCTTCCTGGGCCATTCGTATGATCCGCTGTTCGTGCTGCAGGATCCCAACGCCGCCGACTTCCGCGTTCCCGAACTGACTCTGCAGAATGAAGTGAATAACCAGCGACTGACCGCTCGACGCCAACTGTTCGAAGCGACGGGAATTGCCTCGGTGGGAACTCGATCTGCTCAAGGCGAGATGTCGCGAATGCAGGAGCGGGCACTCGATATCTTGTCGTCCGAGATCACTCAGCGCGCGTTTCGTCTCTCGGAAGAATCCGACAAATTGCGCGAGAGCTATGGCCGCAACATCTACGGTCAAAGCGCTCTGCTCGCGCGGCGCCTGATTCAGGCGGGAACACGAGTCGTCACGATCTCGTGGGCACCGGATGCGAATGCGACCTGGGATACGCACGGCAACAACTTCAACTTGCTGAAGTCGACCCTGTTGCCGCAACTGGATGCCGCTTACTCCAGCCTGGTGACCGATCTCGTCGACCGAGGGATGCTCGACCGGACCCTGGTGGCGGTCTTTGGCGATTTTGGTCGCACTCCCAAGATCAACGGCAACAATGCGGGTCGCGATCACTGGAACTTCTGCTACAGCCTGATGCTGACCGGCGGCGGCTTCAACCGCGGCTTGATCTACGGCAGCAGCGACAGCACGGGAGCCTTCCCCGCGTCACATCCTCTGGTGCCGGGCGACATCGTCTCGACGATCTATCGCGCCTTAGGTGTGCTGCCGACAACGGAAATCCACGATCAGTTCCAGCGACCCTATCAAGTGGTTCCTGGTGGTGAAGTCGTGGCGGATTTGCTGACGTAGCGGACACGTTGCGGACTCACGTTTGACAGGTGAGCCGCGCTGCGTCAGCACGCGGACGATTTACGCGGAACCTGAAACGAAACTGACATCGACTGTTTCTGCAACGCAGTTTGATTTCCGCTACCGCAACCACTCCGCAGCGAAGAGTCCGCGTGCTGACGCAGCGCTGCTCACCTAATACAAATGAGCTCGGCACAAGGAAGCGAGAAGGCGACTTTGTTGGACGGCTTCCTTCCGCCCTTTGATGTGTCGGTCTATGCTAAGCAGCCTACCTCAGACTTCGCCCCCTTTGATTCACGTCGCGCATGCAGACCATTTTCGCTGTCTTCACATTCATCGGCTATTTCGTCACGTTGGCCCTGTTGCCAATTGTGCTGCTGACTCCGAAACGTCAGCCGGTGTCGACCGTGGCGTGGGTGATGGCAATCGTGACGATGCCTTACTTCGGTGCGTTTCTGTTTTTGATCTTTGGCATCAATCGAGTCCAGCGTCGAGTCATCAGCCGTCGAGCTGCTTCGATTTCGGTTCGTCAGATGTTGCCCGAACTGGCCGGCCATCAGGTCGCCGTTGAGACGTTGAATCGACCGCAGCAGGATCTGTTGCGAGTTGCTGAACGAGTCTCGGCGACGCGGGCGACGGTGGACAATCGAATCCAATTGCTGACGGACGCTCATCAGACGTTCGACGAAATCAAAGCGGCGATTGCCGAGGCGAAGACATCGATTCACCTCGAGTACTACATCTGGCAGCCTGATAAGCTGGGAACCGAGATCCGCGATCTCTTAATCGAGAAGGCACGGCAAGGGGTCCAGGTTCGGTTCCTGTACGACACGCTGGGCTCCGGCCGGCTGACGGGACAGTTCTTGAAACCGATGCGCGATGTGGGCATTCGCGTGGCGACATTTGTTCCCGGTCAATCCCTTCGCGAACGCTGGTCTATCAATCTGCGCAGTCATCGCAAGATCGTCATCGTTGATGGAATGATCGGCTTCACCGGCGGCATGAACGTCGGCGACGAATACCTGGGTCGCGACAAGTTCTTCGGCCTGTGGCGTGACACGCATCTGCGGCTGCAGGGACCGACCGTGCTGCAGCTTCAAGAGGTCTTCCTCACGGACTGGCACTATGCGACGGGAGAAGACCCGGTCCTCAGCGACTTTCCCACCCCGATGGAACTGGGCAGCCATTGTGCTCAGGTCATTGCCGGCGGGCCCGATGCCGAAGGAGAAGAGTTTCATTCGCTGATGTTCGCGGCCATCAATCGAGCCGAGCAGCAGTGTACTTTGTCCACGTCTTACTTCGTCCCCACGCCGCCGCTGGTCGCCGCCCTGGAAGCAGCCGCGCTTCGCGGAGTTCGCACGCGCGTGATGCTGTCGGGACCAAAGACATACTGGGCAACTCGACAGGCCGCTCGCGGGTACTATGACACATTGCTGGCGGCCGGGGTTGAGATCTACGAGTACCAGGCAGGACAGTTCCACCCGAAAGTGCTGACGATCGACGGGTGCTGGTCGCTGGTAGGGACCGCCAACTTCGACGCTCGCAGCCTGTTTCTCAATTTTGAAGTCGGTGTGGCGCTATACGACCTGAGTATTGCCGAGCAACTTGAATTTCATTTCGATGAAGACAAGAAACAAGCCCAGCGCATCGAACTGACGAACTGGGCCGGACGTTCGACGTGGGAACGTCTGCAAGAGCGGTTCTGCGTGATGTTTTCACCAGTATTGTAATGCCTGGTGAACACGGCCATCGATCAATCAGGGAGCATGACGATGCTGGCTCGGATCCTTGAACCGGAAGTCATGGACACCGTTTCGGAGGCGGTCGACTATGATCAGATGGACCATAGCGGCGTGAACCGACGATTCGTCGATGACTTACTGGCCACGCTGCAGGTCAAGTCCACGGCGAGCCCCGTTCAAGTATTCGACGCCGGGACCGGGACGGCGCAGATCCCGCTCGAATTGATGAGCCGTGGCATCGACGCCGTCGTCACCGCCACCGATCTGGCCGAACAGATGCTGATCGTGGCGCAACACAATGTGACTGCGGCGGGCTTCGCGAAATCGATCCGCCTGGTCCTGGCCGACTGCAAGCAACTCCCCGATGCGAACGGAACGTACGACGTTGTGATGTCGAACAGCATCGTGCATCACATTCCCGATCCGTTACAGGTGCTCGCCGAACTGTGGCGAATTCTGAAACCAGGCGGGCTGCTGTTCGTCCGCGATCTGATGCGGCCCGGCGACCCGGCGACACTCGATGGATTGGTGCAAACTTATGCGGGGACTTCCAACGATCACCAGCAGCAGATGTTTCGCGACTCCCTGCATGCGGCGCTCACGGTGGACGAAGTTCGCGACCTGCTGAAGCACGTCGGCATTCCAGTCACCTCGGTGCAGGCGACCAGCGACCGGCATTGGACAATTGCTGCGGCGAAGGCCGCTGCAGATCGGTTGTGAAGAGAAAACGGGTCGCCCGATTATTCCGACGGTAAGGGCTGCGCCGCGTAACCGCAGGGTCTTCGTAATCAATTCAAGCTACGTAACCTGTCGAGTCGATGGCTGGAGTCGCGTGAGATGAACTTCATGTCATAACCTTCAGGGAGCTTCCCTCGATGTCTTCGACTCTTGTAGCCGTTGAAGAATCTCCATTTGTTGTTCGAGCCGAACAGGCTCTGCGTACGCTTCAAGGTCACATTGTGATGCATAGTGACCGCGAATCGAACCTGCGCCGGATGTGTGGTGAGTTGCAGGAAACGTGGTTGTCGCGAATCGACCAACTGCGACTGCAGGTCAATGAGTTGGAGGCCCGTCTGGCCCCCTGGATGCCGCGTGGTGAATCGTTCCGGCTGGCCGTCGTCGCCCAGAATGACGAGACGGCCTGATCGATGCGGTGGTGTTGGATTTGGTTTGGGTGCCACGGACTTGTCGTCCTCGACGTGGCCGAGTCTTTGACCGAGGCGACGGTCAACGCGACGCGGCGATCAACGAAGTGGGTCGACAAGTTCGAGGCGCAGGTTCGACAGTTCGCAGTTGTCGAATCGCGTCACGGCGGTTTTGAGCGGAATTTGATGCAGGCGAATGATGTTCTCGCCATCGCGAAGCAGCCCCTTCGGCAAGAGGCATCGAATCCGCTCGGGACGATCTGGCGTCGCGCGATACTGAATCCAGCGATTCCAGTCGCCAGCCGGTTGGTTGTTAATACTGATCCTTGTCAACAATTGACCGGCGCGAAGTTCACGAAGGAACGGACTGGCGGGGGGCGTCTGCAGGCCCGCCGGTTCTAGATCGACGACATCCAGTGAGAGCCAAGGTTGGGCATTGGCGAGGTTCGTCTGTGGAGGGATTAGGACTTTCACAGTCCATTCGGTACCATCCGGCATCTGTCGTTGAAAGTCGTCGCGAATCGCATCGCCCAGGTGTCGGCGGCGAGCGTCCAGCGTCAACGACTGTCCAAAAAACTGTGGTTCAATTCGTGCGATCTGACTCCAGGGAATCGCGAACCTGCCGAGCCACGGATGCACGACAATCACGAAATCGCGATGGATGTGAACGATCGTGGCCGTGATCCGGTCCGCGAGCTGCTGGGGACGATCAAGATGGGACTGCCACTCGATCACGACCGACAGGCCGGTCGGTAACAGCGGCCCTGTGACGGATTTGTCCGCTTGACGCAGACCAAAGCCGGTCATCTGCGGCCAGGTGATGACTCGTTCGCCGGATGAATCGGACAGGACCACATTTGCCGGGGTCACCTGCGAAATCCGCCCGAACCGCTCTTCGCCGTCAGTCAGAGCCAGGCAATCGTCTTGCGTCGAGGGACGGATCGGCCTCTCGTTAGTAGCGGCGTCGAATCGACTCACTTGCAGATCATCGATCCAGGCGGCTCCTTGCCCCGAGAAACGAATGGCACCAAGCGGACCGAGTGAGCGATTCGCGGACCACAGCAGGCTTTCGTCGACGACAACTAGCGAGCGATCGGCAAAGAGCAACGCCGTCAGGCAATGCCAACCGCTGCTCAATGCGACCGATTGCCTGGTGATCGACCCGTCAGTAATACCAGTACTCGACGCCGACGCCTCTTTCGTTGTTGCTCGCACGCTCAATTGTGCGGCAGGAGCGGTGGAGAAATCGAAGTCGATCGAGAGCGAAGTGCCTGGCTTGGCCGGATCACTCCCAGCCAGTTGAGTATCAACGTCAGAGACGCAAAACCACAATTGGACGCGACTGGCGGGCAGCGACTGAGGAAACTCATAAGCGAGAGGCGACATCGCTTTGCCAATGTTCAAGCCGCTGCGTGGGTCTGTCGAATCTGGTATCTCGATCCAGGCCGCGTCGATCGTCGGTCGATTGACGTTCTCAGGCGTTGCCGCCACAGACGCAGGTCGCTGATCAAACGATTCGTAACAGACTTCTCGTTCGCCGGGTGGTGTCTGCACATCGGCGATGGCGTCTCGAGGGACAATCAGCTTCTGGCCATTCAACATCCGCAGTTCGACTTCGGCGGTCTGCCACCGGAGGATCTCGGCTGTGACACGATCACCCCCCAGCAGTGTGATCTGCTTGAGCGGGAGTAACGATCGCGCGACTTCAACTCGCGCGGGCAGCGCCCGCTTCTGTGAAGAAATGTCGCCCAATCGTAGAGCCACTGGCCTCAGCAGTTGGTCGAACGCGAACTGCCCGGGTGATACGAAGCGAACGGGGGGCTGGCCTTCGTTCGCATTTTTGGAAAGTCGCGGCTCGGCGCGAACAGCAGCGGCATAGACGAGAGCTAATGCTCCAACCGCTGCGAGCCAAGTACACTGACGACCCCGTATCCCCACCCAATTTCCTTCCCGAAATCGCTACATAAATCTGATTGCATCGGGAAGTCTGAGGGATTCAATCGCCAAGGTCAATCAAAGCCGTCAGCATGGCGGCCTCTTCTAGTAGGATGGGTTTCCAACCCGTCATTCTTCGCAGCACGCGTGCCGTAGGGTGCGTG
>CBIHQO010000146.1:0-10686 GCA_966211735.1 uncultured Schlesneria sp. | reverse complement strand
TGGGTCAGCCCCTTCGCCTGGATCGATGCCGTCTGGACGGTGCGAACACCACCGAGATTCTGTTGGAAGACCGATCCCGGTCGATTATACGAGTTGATCGTCTTGACGATCGCTGTGAAGTTCCCAGGATAGGTCGTCCCGCTGATGATGGCATTTCCTCCGAATTGAATGACATCGCCGGGTTGGCAAGGATTGTCGGGGTTCGAGTCTGACCAGGTGCCGTCGGTGACTTGAATGAGCGTCACTAACGTCCCCCAGCCTTTGTCGCCATTGCCCGGGGAGTCCTCACCCAGATCACCGGAATAGAACTCGGCACCACCCACTCGCAAGGCCTCGCTCGCAAGATGAGAAGCTTCACCCCCTCCGACGCGAGCTCCGACCTTCCCATTCAGGTAGGTGATCATCGCATCCCCAATGCTTTGGGCCTGGGCCGGCAAAGTAAAACTCACGCTGAAAATGAGGGCGAAAATCGCAGGCCCCAAAGCTCGAATACGCCGATTCATGATCGATTGCCCTTTCTGAAGAGAGTCCGATCCGTGTGATGACAGAGATGAATGCTGGTGTCTCGTAGATAACAATTGGTCACAACGCTGGCCGATCGCATGAAAATCCGGTCTCAAAATGCAAATGCAGGCCAACTTGCCACGAATATGACGCCTTGGTGTCTTTGGGGAACATGTCGCGATACGGACGCATTCATGTCGGAGATAAGCCACGCCGACGAGCGTTGCGCGCCGACTACGAATTCTTTAGAAAATTCGACCGCGACAATTTGACTCGCCTTTGGCCATGACCTAGCGTTGCACGTCAGCGTTGTGTCGAGTGCTCCATTGGGCTCAGATCCGCGCTGGCATGCCGACGGACTCCAAAACAGCATATCTCGACATTAAAGACTTCCATGCCAGCAATCCCATTGCGGTCGTCCCAACGCAATGGCGCCAGCACTGTGGAAATGGCTCTCATTTCTCCCGTTCTGTTCGCCATCGTGTTCGGCCTGTTCGAAATCGCCTATGGCTACATGGTGCATCACCTGATCCAGGATGCCGCTCGCCAGGGTTGTCGCGTCGCTGTCTGCTATGGCGAGAGCAATACGGACGTTAACTCAAAAATCAATAGCTTGCTGCAAGCCGAACAAATCTCGGGCTCGACGACAAAAATCATGGTCAACAGTTCCGTCGCCGATGTCGCGTCGGCAAAGTCTGGAGACCAGGTTACAGTTCAGATCACGATCCCGGCATCAAAAGTTTCGCTCTTTCCGGCAACCGGCTATCTCCGGGGACAACTCACCGCCTTATGCACGATGCGACATCAATGACAAGGGTGAGGAAGTTAGCGATGCGACGATTTCGATCAGCAGACTCGCCTGATGCCAGCGCAAATCGCGGCCGATGGGGACTCATTTGGGCCGATGCTGCGCGAACCGGTGCGGTGGCGGTCGAAATGGCGATGCTGGCACCATTCCTGGCGATACTGATCCTGGGTATTACAGAGATCGGGCAGGTTCAACGGGCGCAATGCTACATCTCAGAAGCGGCAGGTGCAGCCGGACTGACCGGGACGCTGCCGGGAAGTACGAATGCCGAAATCATTAAAGATGCGCAGTCGTTTTTGACCAGTTGCAGGATGACGGCGACTTCGGCTGTCATCACAATCAAGGTCAATGACGTTGTCGCGGATGTCAGCACCGCCGCCAGAAACGACAAGATCGCGGTCACAGTGGCGATTCCCGTCTCGGCAATCTCATGGAGCGGGTCGCATTTTTTTGTTTTGAATACATCGGTTGTATCGAAGACTGTGGTGATGCTTAAACAAGGGTAACGAAGGGCGTATCATGAAAACAGTGATTGCCAAATCACGAAGCATCTGGACGAATCGGCGTGGCGCGGTGGCTGTCTTGGCCGCACTACTGTTGATTCCGCTATTGGCGTTTGTCGCCCTTTCTGTCGATATCGGCTGGATGGCCACAACCAAAAGCACCCTGCAAAATGCCGCCGACTCGGCTGCCGCGGCTGGTGCTCGACAGTTGACCGACAATTTCGCGGCTTATTATTCTCCGTCGCAGACACAGGGGCCCAGCCTGATTGACAGTGCCGAGTTGTCGGCTCTGTCGTACTCGCAGAAGTTCTGCGGCTACAACGGGGCGGGGGGTGTCACTTCGTTGAAACTTCTGTCATCGGATGCCGTGTTCGGGTTTACCAATGCACAGAATTCATTTGCCCCAGTGACGGCCTACTCCAATTACCCCAATACGGTGAAAGTCACCGTTCGCCGTGATGCGAGTGCCAACGGGCGATTGCCATTCTTCTTTGCTCCAGCCATCGGCGAGAAGGACACCGCTCTTGTGGCCACCTCTTCGACGACGGTGTATACCGGCTTGATCACGGCCTTCGGTCCGGTATCACAGGTCTCGGGTGGTTCCGGCGGAGTGGGTACGGGCGTTGCCTCCGGTTCCGGCGGAGGAACTGGAGGCGGCACGTGGGGAGATTCATATTGGAGCAACGGCTCAAGCTTGAAGGGCACGTTGTTGCCAGTCGCGTTTGACGTGAATACGTGGAATAGTTTCTTCGCGACAGGAGTTTCGCCTGACGGATCCATCACGAAGGACGCGACCGGTACGCCGATGATCCATATCTATCCCAGCCCCAAACAATCGCCAGGTAACTTCGGATTGTTGTGCATCGGCCCGTGGACGAATGCCGACCCGACTTACAAGAACTGGATTCTGAATGGCCCCAGCGCCAGCGACCTGCAATATCTCGCGAATTCGGGAGCCTATCCGGTCAGCCTCAGCTCACCCAAGCCTTGGAAGGGAACACCTGGCCTCAGATCAACGCTGGGAAGTGCCTTCTCGGCGATCATCGGTCAGCCACGATTACTACCACTATTCCAACCGAAAACCATGACTCCCTACCAGGCGGCCAGTGGCAACGGCAGCAACACCACTTACAGCATCGTGGGATTTGCCGGAGTGACCGTCACGAGCGTTTCGGGCAATGGCACCAATATGGATATCTGCGTGAAGCCTTGCAGCGTGCTCGACCCAACTGCGGTGTTTGATGCCACCACGATTTATCCGGCCGGCGCTCAACCAAGCGGCCAGATGAAAGCGTTCACATTTGTCACTTCCAAACTCTCGCGTTGATGTCGGTCGCTTGAACGACGATGCCTTCGCGAGTTGCAAGTGTGTCGCCTTGCTCGCGATGTTGGTGAGCAAGGCCGCACACGGTGTTACGCGTTCCTGTGGGCAACTCGCAGCTTTCTGGCAGCAGAGACCATGTTGGTGAGTGCGGGAAGCACCTCTTCCCACTGACGGGTCTTCAAGCCGCAGTCAGGATTGACCCACAACCGTTCCGAGGGAATCCGCTCGGCCGCTTTCTGCATCAGGGCAATGATCTGCTCTTCAGTGGGAATGTTGGGCGAATGAATGTCATAAACTCCGGGGCCGATCTGGTTGGGGTAGTTGAAGGTCTCGAAAACCTCTAGCAGTTCCATATCGGAACGGGACGTTTCAATGGTGATCGCATCCGCATCCATGTGGGCAATCGCTGCGATGATGTCATTGAATTCCGAATAGCACATGTGAGTGTGAATCTGAGTCTCATCCGCCACCCCGTTCGCGCAGATGCGATAACAGTCCACCGCCCACGTGAGGTATTCCTGCCACTGCGAGCGTCGTAGCGGCAGACCCTCGCGGAGAGCCGCCTCGTCGATCTGAATGATCGGGACTCCTGCCTGTTCCAAGTCGAGGACTTCCGCGCGAATGGCCAGCGCCAGTTGTTGGCAAGACACCGATCGCGGCTGGTCGTCGCGGACGAAAGACCAGTTCAGGATTGTGACCGGACCGGTCAGCATCCCCTTCATCGGCCTCTTCGTCAGCGACTGAGCGTACGTGATCCACTTGACGGTCATCGCCTGCGGACGGCTGATGTCGCCAAACAGAATTGGCGGTTTGACGCAGCGCGAACCATAAGACTGAACCCAGCCGAGTTCACTGAACGCGTAGCCCTCCAGCTGTTCCCCAAAATACTCGACCATGTCGTTTCGTTCGGCTTCGCCGTGGACAAACACGTCGAGTCCCAGTGATTCCTGTTCACGCACGCAGCGGGCAATCTCGTTCTGCATCGCGAAGAGATACGCTGCTTCGTCGATCGTCCCCGCTTTAAATTGACTTCGTGCCCGGCGGATCTCGGCAGTTTGAGGAAACGAACCGATCGTCGTGGTCGGGTACTTCGGCAGCTTGAGGAGTTCTGCCTGTTTCGTGGCTCGCAAGGCGTACGAACTCTTGCGCTGCCCCAGTTGCGAAGTAATCCCGGCGACGGCGGCTTTCACAGCGGGGTTATTGACTCGGGACGATTGGCGACGCGATTGAATGGCCGCCCGATTGGCATCCAGTTGCGCCCGCACGGCCTCGCGCCCGTCGTTCAAGGCCGACTTCAGGATACGAAGTTCCTCGAGCTTCTGCTTCGCAAACGCCAGCGATGATCTGATCTCGCCATCCAGCTTCTGCTCGCTATCGAGGTCGACGGGGACGTGCAGCAGCGAGCAGGAAGGAGCGATCCAGAGTCGGTTACCCAATAGTTTTGCCACCGGTTCCAGCCAGTCGAGTATCCCGTTGAGATCGGTTTTCCAAATGTTGCGACCGTTGATCACCCCTAACGAAAGCACGCGATCGGCTGGGAGCTTTTCAATCAACGCCTGGACTTCATCACCAGCATTCACCGCGTCCAGATGAACGCCGGCCACAGGCAGCCCCGCCACTAACGGAAGGTTTTCCAGCAGCGGTCCAAAGTAAGTTGTCAGCAGCAGCTTCGTCTTGCAGGAACTCAATGACTGGTACGCCGTCTCGAACGCCTGCTTCCACGCCGGTTCCAGTTCGGTGACCAGGATCGACTCGTCGACCTGAACCCACTCGACCCCTTCGCACGCCATCGCGTCGAGCAACTGCCGGTACACCGGCAGCAATCGTGGTAGCAGCGCCAACCTGTCTGAATCATCCTTCGCCTTGCCGAGTGCCAGGTAGGTGACTGGTCCGATGATGACGGGCTTCACGTTGACACCCACGGCTTGCGCTTCACGAATCTGCTCGATCAGACGGGAAGGGTCCAGCGCGAACGTCGTATCAGCCAGGAACTCAGGAACGATGTAGTGGTAGTTCGTGTCGAACCATTTGGTCATCTCTCCAGCCGCAACACCGTCAGGGTTGTCGCTGCCCGCAGTCGCAGGTGCCGACCGACCACGGGCGACGCGGAAGTAATTGTCCAGGACATCGCCGTGATAGCCCCGAACGCGTTCGGGAAGGTTTCCAAGCGTAAGGCTCATGTCGAGCACTTGGTCGTAAAACGAAAAATCGCCGACTGGAATGAGATCGATTCCATGCTGGGCATCCCAGTTGAGGCGACGTAGATCGGCACCGACCGCCTTCAACTGGTCTTGCGACGATTGCCCCTTCCAATAGGCTTCTAGAGCAAACTTGAGCTCACGATTCGCTCCGATCCGTGGAAATCCAAGATTGTGCGTTCTGACCATGGCGAGACCTTCTTTTTCTGACGTTGTGCGTGAGGCGGATGATCGATGGGGCAAAGTCTAGTACTTTCGTCTCATTACGAAAAATGATACTTTTGCACGTATCCATAACTTAGGCTCATGCATTGTAAGGCTCGAAGATGTCGACAATTGAACGCATTCACCTGGAAATCATCAGGGCCATCGATCGGTTGGGATCAGTGACAGCGGCCGCAGAGTCGCTGTATGTGACTCAGCCTGCGTTGAGTCATTCCATTCGCAAACTGGAGGAATCGCTGGGTCTGGAAATCTGGACCCGCGAAGGTCGATCGCTGAGACTGACGCAAGGGGGCGAACATCTGTTATCCGTCGCCAATCGCTTGTTGCCTCAGTTCGAAAGAGCGGAACGACAGCTCGAACAGTTCGCTCAAGGGGAACGCGGAACCCTGCGAATCGGCATGGAATGTCACCCCTGCTATCAATGGCTGCTGAAGATCGCCGCCCCATTTCTGAAAGCCTGGCCAGGAGTCGACCTGGACGTCATCCAGAAATTCCAGTTCGGCGGCATCGATGCTTTGTATGCCAATGACATCGACGTGCTGGTCACGCCGGACCCGCTCAAGAAGCCAGGGCTTCAGTTTGAACCTGTGTTCGACTACGAACAGGTTCTGGTGGTTGGTCGCGACCATCCACTCCGGAAAGCAAAGTATGTGGAACCCGAGCAACTGATTGACGAGACACTCATTACCTATCCGGTGTCCGTGGATCGCCTGGATATCTTCAGTCTGTTCCTCACTCCAGGCGGGGTCATCCCCAAGCGACATAAGCTCATCGAAACGACAGATATTATCCTGCAGATGGTGGCCTGTGGCCGTGGTGTGGCGGCGCTTCCAAAATGGCTCGTGAAAGAACAGCAATCGCGATTCGATCTGTTCCCGATCCGACTAGGCAAGCAGGGAATCGCCAAACAGATTTTTCTCGGCTTGCGAATCAAAGATCTGGAGATCGACTACATGCAGGCGTTCGTTGAAATTGCTCGCAACAGCAAGTCGTTGGCAAAGTGACGCGAATGGCTTGAGCGACCAATTGGCTTTCCATCGCGTATCCTGACTGGACCTTTCATGCGTGTGAAGTGGTTGAAAGCAGGTGCCTCAACGACTGATTTGCAAGTTTGGAAGAGCTTCCTGCAGCTTTAGCACGCCGACATCCGTGACGAGCTGACAGCCGTCCAGACGGAGTTCGGCTAATTTCGGGAACTTCTGAAGTTGTTTGAGCCCCTCATCCGAAACGACAGTCTCACAGAGATCGAGCATTTTCAAGTTTCTCAAAGTCATCAGTTCCTTCATGCTCGCATCAGTGATTTGCGTTCTCCCCAGATGCAAGTTTGTTAATCCATTCAGCTTGACGATGTCCCTGATGCCTGCGTCAGTGATCTTTCGATTGTCGACGGCAAGCGTTTTCAGATCCTTCAACGATTGAAGATCCGTAAGACCGGCATCGGTGATTTGGGTTCCACCAAGATAGAGCGTCGTCAACTTTGGAAGTCTGACAATGGCTTTCAACCCCGCATCGCTGACCCGTCCGGAGACTGCTAATTCATTCAATTCCTTCAGTCCGTCGATTTGAAGAGCGCCGATATCCGTGAATTGCACTCCACCGATGTACAGCGTCTTCAACTGAGTCAGGTTCTCAATCCCCTGTACAGCCTCGTCCGAAATCTGTTCGCAGTTCATGCAACCTAGGTATGTCAGATTCCGGAGTTTCATAAGTTCCTGAACGCCAGCATCTGTGACAAGAGGGCACTTGTACAGATCGACCTCTGTCAAAGTCTCGAGTGTGGCGATTTTTCTCAGGCACAAGTCGGAGATTTGCAAGCCTGACAAATGCAGTCGGGCAAGGTGTGGAACATGGCTGAGGAAGTGCGCGGACTTGTCACCGAACCGACTTCCCTTGCCGAACTTGATTCCAACGACGGGATGTCCGGGCAGTGCGTCATCTCTCGTCACTCGGCCGCCCAGCAATTCAATCTTTGCGATTACATTGGACTCTGATGTGCTTTCTTCTGCAAAGGCGATCCCTGCCATCGAAATGGTAAGACCGACCAAGAGGCAAGAGTGCATCAACGGCTCCTCCGGATAGAAGGCTCATTATTAGAGGCCGTGTCGAATCTAATTAAGACATTTTGACATACTACCAGTCGATCGGGTTGCCTCACAAGGCCCCTTTGAGGGCCGAAAAACCTTCCAAGATAAGGGGGCCGGTCCGTTGAAGGATTCAAATTGTCCTTAGCTGCCTGATCCTCGGTCTGCATACAGCAGGTCAGTTGTCTGCCAGCAACTGCTGGCACCGTAGCGGCAGTATCAAATGATAGTCACCCGCGAAATGAACATTCGCGTCCGCTAGGTCAGCAACTCGTGGATCACCTGGCCGTGGACATCGGTCAGACGAAAATCGCGACCGGCATAGCGGTACGTCAGTTTCTCGTGATCGATGCCCAGCAGGTACAGCAACGTGGCGTGCAGGTCGTGGACCGAGACTCGGTTTTCGACGGCGCGGAAGCCCAGTTCGTCCGTCGCGCCGTAACAGGTTCCCCCTTTGAAGCCTCCGCCTGCCATGAACATGGAGAACCCGAATGGGTTGTGATCGCGGCCATCCTTGCTTTCAGAGACAGGCGTGCGGCCGAACTCGCCGCCCCAGATGACCGCGGTCTCATCGAGTAGCCCACGACGCTTCAGATCGCGGATCAAGGCGGCCGCGGCTTGGTCCATGTCGGGGCAGCGTCCGCGCAGGCCCTGGTTGATTCGGTTGTGATCGTCCCAAGGTTGACCGGGACCGTAGTAGACGTGCACGGTTCTGACGCCGCGCTCCACCAGTCGACGGGCCAGGAGGCAGCCATTGGCAAACGAGGTGCTGCCATACTCCTGGCGGACCGCTTCGGGCTCTTTGCGGATATCGAAGGCGTCAGTCGCTTCGAACTGCATCCGATACGCGGTCTCCATCGCCTGGATGCGTCCTTCCAGAAACTCGTCCTGCCCGAACGAACTTTCATGCTCGCGGTTTAGCTGCTGAATCAGGTCGAGTTGCCGGCGCTGTTCCGGAGCGGCGAGTTGTTTGTTCTGCAGGTACCGGATCATCTTTTCCGGCTCAGTCTGCGAGCAATCGAACCCGATGCCCTGATGCTTCGACGGCAGGAAACCGCTGCGCGCTCCCGCGCCACCTCCGCCACCAGGACCTAGCACCACGAAGCCGGGCAGGTTCTGATTCTCGGTCCCCAGACCATAGTCGAACCACGCCCCCATCGAAGGCCGCGTGGCACCGATGTTGCCCGAGTGAAATAGGCCGCGAGCGGGATTATGAGTCGGATTGAACGTATGCATCGAGCGAACGACGCAAATGTCGTCGATGATCGCGGCCAGGTTCGGCAGCAGTTCACTGACTTCAATTCCGCTTTGGCCATGCTTCTTAAAGTCGAACGGTGACGGCAGGATGCCCCCGGTCGTTCGCTCGGTTCGCAAGTCGGCCCCGGGTGGCCGCTGCCCCTCATATTTCTGCAGAGCGGGCTTCGGATCGAACAGGTCCATCTGCGACGGACCACCCGCCATGAACAGCACGATGTTGTGCTTGGCCTTGGGTGCGAATTGCGAGCCAGCAGTCCCGCCGACAGCAACAGAATTGGCACGCGCCGTCTGCGGCGAGAGCATACTCAACAGGCCGATCGATCCCAGTCCCGCAGACAAGGATTCGATGAAGGCGCGTCGTGGTGTGGGTGGGGTCAGGGCCAAAAGATCACCTCATTGGTGGCCAGCAATGCCTGGGCGTACTGTACGAGTGAAGAAGTTTCCAGAAACCGCTCGGCCAGTCGCAGTTCGTGTTCGCTGGGTTCGCGTCCAAACAAGCGGCGATGCATCGTGCGGAGCTTCGTATTGGTGTCAGGTTCCTGTTCGACGCGACTGACCAACGCCGCCGCTCGATCTTGCAGGAAGCTGCTATTCATGACGAACAGTTGCTGCAGCGGCGAGATCGTGCTTTCGCGCTGTGGGCTGTGGATCGCCGCGCTGGGGAAATCATAAAGCTGCAGCATCGTGCTGAGTCGTTCCCGGCCGATTCGGCCATAGACCGTCCTGCGAGTACTGCCGGGCTGATCCAGATCCATTGAGGGGCCCCCGAATCGCTCGTCCAGATTGCCGTCGGCCTGCAGCAGGCAGTCGCGATAAGCCTCAATGTCCAGCCGTCGCGGGTTCATCCGCCACAGCAGGCGATTGGACGGATCGACATGAGCAGCATCTTCGCGCGGTCGACTCGACTGGCAATACGTCGCCGACAACACAATCTCACGATGGAGCCACTTCAGCGAATAGCCGTTCTCAATGAACCGTGCTGACAGGTCGTCCAACAATTGGGGATGCGTCGGCTTCTCGCCCTGCACGCCGAAGTCACTCGGGGTGCCGACGAGCGGCTTGCCGAAGTGCCAGGCCCACACGCGATTGACCATTACTCGCGCCGAAAGTCCGGCCGCATCGCTGAAGATCCGATCAGCCAGTTCACTGCGACCCGATCCCTGGTGAAATTTGGGATCGCCCTTCGCCAGCACCGACAAGAAGCCTCTGGGAGCGATTGGCCCCGGCCTGGTGACGCTGCCACCTTGCAGAACATTCAAATCGCGCGGCTCACCGGGGCGAATCTCAAGCATCGTCAGATCGGGGTCCGAGCCATCGATCCAGAAGCCCGCGTCGTACACCGCCTGGAACAGCGGCTCCGTCGAAGCACCACGCCGCCGGTCACCCCGCGGCATCGGCTCGCGTTTCGGTTCGTCGGGGTAAGGGTTCGGCTGCTTCGCGAGTTGCGACAAGTGCTCGTACAACCTGGGGTGTGATTCACGCAGGCCCGCGTTCTCTTCTATGAACTGCTCCATTTCCGCCGCGTAGCGCTTCACCTTCGTACGAGCTTCGTCTGTCTTGGAGCCGGGATCGTCTCGCAGCAGATTCGCGACGTAGCTGCGATAAAAGATGCGCTGCGTGTCCACCATGAATCTTGTTTCGGCGACCGGGTCGATCTCGGCCAACGGTCGCGGGGCCTGCACGGTCGAAGCGAACACACTCGCCAGACTGTAATAGTCCGCCGTCGGGATCGGATCAAACTTGTGGTCGTGACAGCGGGCGCACGCGACAGTCAGGCCCAGCAACC
>CBIHQO010000145.1:0-10705 GCA_966211735.1 uncultured Schlesneria sp. | reverse complement strand
ATCCCTCGTGGGTGCTCTTGCGCGATTCGGCAACAGATGGCTCGACCAATTCCGTTCGCACCACCGGTTACGAGTACCACGCGATCACCGAGTTCCATGGCGAAAACCTTTGACATCGAACCGAAATGCGAAGTGATTGTCAGAACATCCATAACAGGCAGGGACTTGTATCATGGCTAGTCAAGTGCTGAAAGCCTAGATCGAAAACAGAGTCAACTTCGATTCAACGGCAGAATCGTGGCTGTTCAGGTTTGGAATCCCATTGGAGGGCCTCAGGCCGTCTGAGCGGATTTGTCGATCGAATCGATCTGGCAAGCCGGGCAGATCCGTCGGCTTGTAGGTCATGGATTGTCGGTCCAAAACTCAAATCCCGGAAAACTGGACTTGTGTCTGGTCCCTGGGGCCATCAGCATGAAAATATGCTCAAGATCAGTGACACACCGCTGCCCCAGTCGCTTCTCAGCTACGTCGCTTTTCGGGTGGCGTTCCGAGAGACGTTTGAACGTTTATCGCTTCACCGACGTTCGGCCAACGACGTTGGCGAGGCCTATGGATACCTGGGCGAGATCCCGTTCTTGAGGGAGGTTCCGGCCCAGATACAACTCGATCTACTCGCCACGACGTGGCATCGCCATATTGCCCGTGAGACCTATACCGCGGATCTCGTCGACGAGAGTGTGATCTACGCGGTCTGTGAGTCGGCATCGCAGCTCGTGGAGCGAAGTCCCGATGTCTTCGTGAATCACATGCGCGGCGGTCCCGTTGACCTGGCGGTGCCAGTTGATGCGTACTTGTCACGAGAGTTACGCCTGCTGTACCTGGAGCTACCCAATGACGGCGATTTCCTGCTGGTCAGCCAGTTCCTGGATTTAGAGCCGACTGAATCCGTCGAGCAGAAGATCGAGATGGGGGTTAATCCCAAGCGGTTGGAAGAGCTGTTCGAGATCCTGGGGCGATGGTACGTCTCGCCGCAGTTCTCATCGCGCCTGAAAGGCTTGCTGACCGAGGCGGAGCAAACGGCCGTCATGAATATGATTCCAGTGCCCTGCGCGACATCGACTCAATAGCGCGCAATGCTCGAACTGATCGCTGCTGCATCGACATCGTCGTGGCTCGCTGGATTCCCGCCTGTGCGGGAATGACGAGGCCCAGGTCCCTATGGACCGCCGCTCTACAAAAATAGCCCTGACGTCTCGCGTCAGGGCTATTCGTGTTTTGAAAACTCTACTTATTCGAATGTCAGCAGCAAATCACCAGCAGCGACCTGCGTTCCTCGCTTGACGAGGATCTGAGCGATCTTGCCATCGCGTTCTGCGGTCAGGTTGGTTTCCATTTTCATGGCTTCCAACGTGAACAGCTTCTGACCCTTCTTGACGCTGTCGCCGGCCTGGACTGCGACGGTGACCACCATGCCGGGCATGCTGGCACCGATGTGCTTCGGATTCGTGGAATCCGCTTTGATGTTGGAAGTCGCTTCGGGCTCCAGCGACTTGTCGACGACGGTGACATCGCGCGGCTGGCCGTTGAGTTCGAAGAAGACTGTCCGTTGTCCGTCGGCGTGTGGATCTCCGATGGTGAGGAAGCGGACAATTAATCGCTTGCCGGGTTCAATGTCGACCGCAATTTCTTCCGCCGGCGATTGGCCATAGAAGAACACCGGCGTCGGCAGGCCGCTGGTGTCGGAATACTTGTCGAGGTGCGCGTTGAATTCTTCGAAGACCTTCGGGTACAGCAACCAGGTCACGATGTCGCGGTTCGTCGGTTCCCGTTTCAGGATGGCGCGAACCTTGTCGCCAGCAGCCTTGAAGTCGGCGGCTGGCAGGCTTGCGCCGGGACGACCGGTGACGACGGGCTTGCCCCGCAGGATGCGGCTTTGGACTTGAGCCGGAAATCCTCCCGGTGGTTGTCCCATCTTGCCGCTGATCAAATCGATGACCGATTCCGGGAAAGAGAGATCTTTGTTCTCGTCGAGGATGTCTGCCGAAGTCAGGTCATTGGCGACCATGAAGAGGGCCATATCGCCGACGCTTTTCGAACTGGGGGTGACCTTCACGATGTCACCGAACAGTTGATTCACTTCGGCATAAAGGCGGCAGATATCGGGCCAGCGATCGGAGAGCCCCAGGGCCTTGGCCTGTTGGAACAGGTTCGTGTACTGACCGCCAGGCATCTCGTGCTGATACAAGTCGGCCGTGGCTGGCAGCATGACGGTTTCGAACGGCAGGTAGTATTGCCGCACCACTTCCCAGTAACGTGCCAGTGAATCAAGGTGCTCGGTTTTCAAGCCGGTGTTGCGGTCTGAGAACCGCAGGGCTTCGGCAATCGCATTCAAGTTTGGCTGTGAAGTTCCGCCGGACATCGGGGCGAGAGCGGCATCGGCCACATCCAGGCCTTCTTGGCTGGCCATCAGGATCGACGCGGCCTGAATGCCCGCGGTGTCGTGCGTGTGGAAGTGGATCGGGATGCCGATCTCTTCCTTCAGCGTCTTGACGAGTTTCGCCGCCGCAGCAGGTTTGCAGAGACCGGCCATATCCTTGATGGCAAGCATGTGTGCCCCCATCTTTTCCAGTTCCTTGGCCAGATTGACGTAGTACTTCAGGTCGTACTTGGGTCGAGCTGGGTTCAGGATGTCGCCGGAGTAACAGATGGCGGCTTCGCAGATCATGCCGGTGTCGATGACGGCGTCCATCGCGACCTTCATGTTCGGAACCCAGTTCAGGGAATCGAACACTCGGAAAACGTCCATGCCGGCCTGAGCGGCTTCCTTCACGAACTCGACGACGATGTTGTCGGGATAGTTGGTGTAGCCGACAGCGTTCGATGCTCGCAGCAGCATCTGAAACAGGATGTTCGGAACGCGTTCGCGTAGTTGGGACAACCGATCCCAGGGACATTCTTTGTTAAACCGCATCGACGTGTCGAATGTCGCTCCGCCCCACATCTCCAGCGAGAAGAATTGAGGACAGAGTCGTGCATAAGCATCGGCGATCTGCAGCAGATCGTGCGTCCGGAAACGCGTCGCCAGCAGCGACTGATGCGCATCGCGCATCGTCGTGTCGGTGATCATCAGCGGCTTTTGCTGAAGCACCCAGTCGGCAAACTTTTTGGGGCCCAACTCCAGCAGCTTGGTTCTGGTCCCCGGTGGGATCGGTGCTTTCAGGTCCAACTCAGGCAATGGCGCGGGAGCGCGGTTGACCTTCGCTGCTGTAGCGGTATAGGTCTTGCCCGTGTTCAGGATCGTGTCTGCCAGATAGGTCAGAACCTTGGTCGCCCGATCCTTGCGCGGCGCGAACTGGAAGAGTTCCGGCGTTTCGTCGATGAAGCGCGTGGTGATCTCGCCCTTGATGAACTTGGGGTGGGTCATCACCTTGATCAAGAAGGGGATATTGGTCTTCACGCCGCGGATCCGGAATTCCTGCAGGCACCGTTCCATGCGGGCGGCCGCATCCTGAAAACGTCGACCGCGAGCCGAAACCTTCACCAGCAGCGAGTCATAGAATGGATTGACCACAGCCCCCGAGAAAGCGCTGCCCGCATCCAGGCGAATCCCCATGCCACTGGCGGATCGGTAGTGCGAGACTCGGCCATAGTCAGGCATGAAGTTGTTGGTCGGGTCTTCGGTCGTGACACGGCATTGAATCGCGAAACCGGTTGTCTTGATGTCGGCTTGCGATCCCAGGCCGATCTCGGGATCGGAGAGGGGTGTCCCTTGTGCGACCAGGATCTGCGACTTGACGATGTCGACACCTGTGACTTCTTCGGTCACGGTGTGCTCGACTTGAATTCGAGGGTTCACTTCAATGAAGTAGAAGTTGTTGTGATCGGTGTCAAACAGAAACTCGACGGTTCCGGCGTTCTGGTAGCCGACAGCCCGGCCGATTTTCAGAGCCGATTCGCAGATGGCGTCGCGAATTTCGGTGGCGAGAAACGGAGCCGGCGCGATTTCGACGACTTTCTGATGCCGTCGCTGAACGGAGCAGTCGCGTTCGAACAGGTGGACCAAGTTCCCGTGTTTGTCGCCGAGCAACTGGACTTCGATGTGTCGTGGCCGGGGGATGAACTTCTCGACGAAGATATCGGGTGAACCGAACGCGGATAGCGATTCTCGCTGGGCCGATTCGAACAGGCCGGCGAGATCTTCTGCTTTGTGGACGACGCGCATGCCGCGCCCGCCGCCTCCCTTAGCGGCTTTGAGTATGACGGGGTAGCCCAGAGATTTGGCGAGGCTTTCGCCATCGGCCACGTTGGCGATCGGCTGCGAGCTTCCGCCGAGGACAGGAACACCGGCCGACTTGGCAATTTCGCGAGCGGTGATCTTGTCGCCCAGTTGTTCCAAGATCTTCGATGTGGGACCGACAAACTGAATACCTGCTGCGTCGCAGGCCTTAGCCAACTCGGGATTTTCGGAGAGGAATCCGTATCCAGGGTGAATGGCATCGACGCCGGCGGCCTTAGCAATCCGGATAATCGCCGGAATATCGAGGTACGCCCGAATCGGCTCACCCGAACTGCCGATCTGATAGGCCTCGTCCGCTTTGAAGCGGTGCAGTGCATAGCGATCTTCGTGCGTGTAGATCGCAACCGTTCGGATATCCAGTTCATGAGCGCTGCGGAAAACTCGAATAGCGATTTCGCTGCGGTTGGCGACCAGCAGTTTTTCAATGGGCTTCATGCGGAGAGCGGCTTTCGAAGGTGGAACTCGAGTCAGTCAGGCCCACAGGATACTTCAGGAATCCACCCTCTCGCAATTCAGTCTGCCACTCTGTTCGCGATTGAAATCAACGAATTCGAAACGGTTGGGCAGTTCAGACAAGAACCGATTTGACAGCCGCGGAACTCGACCTATCTTTCGGGTGTTCAAAGCAAATCGCAAACGCAACGCACGCGACGCGGGCCACTGACGACAGCGACCGCAAGCGAGTGCGACACAATCTGATGCAAATACCGTACAGCACTCGACTCCGTAAGGATTCGAGGGTTTGAGCGCGGCAAGGAGGAGCTGGGAGCTTCGAGGGGACCTTGCCGCGCTTTTTCTTTTTCTGACGAGCGTTCTTCCGGGTAATTCCGACGCGAACGCACGCTGCCAAATCCACAGGTCACGGTCGACCGGGGAGCGTTGAAATCGTGGTATTTTGCACGACTAAATCCACGCTATCCCCAATCAACAGCGGCGCGTTGAGTCGAGCATCACCGGTCTCTGCAACTCCGCGAACGATTTTCCTGCTTTGAGTTACGAGAAACCGCTCTCTTTGGTCTGCGCTTCATGTGTGCCCAATGAGAATTCAAATGCCGCAAGTCATCAGTCAGCTCGCTTTTTAGATGGCTTCGACCGCAGTCGCACCGCTTGTCCGAAGCGGCCAAGCAGTGGCACTCTCACGTTTACTCAAGTTGACGTGGCACCAAGTTGGACACTTTTATCGATCCAATCGGACTTATTGGTTGGATCGATACTGACTCGCTGCGAGTTCGGAGGTGGAGGCTCAAACTCAACACCTGTCATCAATCTGTGACCAACATTTTAACTGGTTTGCTTCGAGCAACTGGTCTGTGGTTGGAAGAGAACGAAGGATGGTTCTTCTGTGGCCACGCAGCAGCCGGGAATCGGAGCGTAACTGATGGCGTCACAACGGCCCGCTATCCCGAATCGATGCTCGAAACCCCATCATGCTGACATTCACTCGTAACAGACTCGCGCCACTCGGCCTGTCCATCGACCGGACATCGGCCAGCCTGGTGCAATTGACCGGTTCGAAGGAAGCGGTGGATCTGCGGACTGCAGTGCAGTGTCCCCTTCCCGATCTGAGTTCGGCCGCGCCGGAAGTCTCTGACAGCGTGATTACCGATGCACTGCGAACATTCGTCAACGATCATCGGTTGCGGGGGCGATCGGTCGTATCCTGTCTGTCTGCGGACGAATTGTTGATCGAGACGATTCGCCTGCCTCAACTTCCCAAGGAAGAGACAGCGAAGGCGATCCTACAGGAAGCGTCCGAGAGACTGTCGCTTGCTGCTGACGAAATTGAAGTCCGACATTTGTTTGCTGGCGAGATCCGCCAGGAGAGTGCGGCGAAGCGGGAAGTGATCATGTTTGCCTGTCCGCGGCAACTGATCCATCGTCGTCTCAAGGTGTTGGAGAATGCCGGATTAATTCCCGTGGGAATTGATGTTGAGCCTTGCGCGTTCCTGCGAAGTTTGCTGCGGACGCACCGGACGCCTGACACGGTGCGGACGGCCTATCTCTATTGCGGTGAGAATGCTTCGACAGTGATGTTCGCCGAAGGTCGACGCATCCTGTTCCTGAAATCGATCGCAATGGGTGGCCGGCAATTTGATAATGCGGTTTCGCAGACGCTGGGCATTGACCGAACGATTGGCAGCCAGATGCGGTCGGAAGTCTTTGGGACGCGGCAACTGGACGGGGAGAATGAGGTTCACCGTTCGATCATCGATTCGCTACGGCCTTGCTTCGAAGCAATTATCGATGAGATCGAACTGTGTCTGCGCTACTTGAAGGTGACTTTCCGCGGGCGTGTTCTGGATGGGTTGGTGATGTCTGGAAGTGAATCGGCACCATGGCTGGCCGAGTACTTTGGTGAGCGTGTCGGGCTGACGTGCCGCAATATTTCACCGCTGGATGGTGTGACTGGAATGGCATCGTCGGAATCGATCCAGCAACGGAGTGGACGTTGGGCGACTCCTTTTGGACTGGCTTTGAAACGATTGAACTGAGTTTGAGTTTGGGGGCCGAAGTTGGTGTGTTCCGCGGACTCCACACACCCTACATGACTCCGAAGACGACATTGTTCGCTGAATATCATGCACGAGATTGATTTCTTACCTGCCGACTATGTTTGCGTTCAAACCACGCGGAAGAATGACACGTGGTTGCGTGGATTATTTGTGGCAGTGCTGGGGTTGATGGCGTTGGGTTGGTTCGAACAACATCGCTCGCTGCGTGAGTTGGTTGCGCGGCGTGATCGGGCTCAAATTCAACTTGCGGCCATGCTTTCCCAAGTCGATCTGGGTGATCAACTGCGCGACCAGCTTCGGCAGGGGGAAGATCAGACACGGTTGTTACAGGGACTGCGACTTCATGCTTCGCCGACACGATGGTTGACTGAGGTCGTCGGTGCCTTACCGGAGCAGGTCCTCCTGACCGAGACGCACGCTGAAATAGACGAAGGCGCAGCAACAGAAACCGATGCGAGCGACGATGAGAAATCGAGCATTGACTCACTTCATCGAGATTTGCAGCGATTGGTGAAACAAACACCTCGACGCGCGCTAATGATTTCTCTTCGTGGGGTGGCAGCAGATGATCTTCAAGTGGCTGAATTTCTACGAAAGCTGCATCAAGCCGGATTATTTGAACGTGTGCAACTGCTGTTTACGGACCATCAACCCGGGGGCGAGCAGATGCAACGTTCGTTTGCAATTCGATTACGGACCAGATCGCTATTGAGCGCTGAGCGGACGAATCAACCCGTTGCTTCCGGTGATCGCGGCGATCTTCGGAACTAGCGTATTGCCCTAATTATGGTGATGAAGACCCAATCGCTTGGTGAGATTGGTTGCGGGATTGAATGATGAAACGACTTGCTCGACACGACACATTGATTGCGATCATCGGAACGGCAGTTCTGACGGGTGTCTACTATTGGGGAGTTATTTGTCCCGGGCATAGCGCGGCACGCGACATCAAAGCCGAACTGGCACAGACACAGGTCAGGATGGGTGAGCTACCTGCGATGATGTTGGAGCAAACTCGATTGCAGTCGGAGTTGGACGCGCAGCGCGAGAAGCTGGCCCAAGTCGAGCTGTTCCTTCCAGAGGAGTCGCATGAGTCGCAGGTTCTGCAAGAAGTTGCCGGGCTGGCTCATCAGTCGGGGTTGACTATTGATCGGCTGGAGCCGCTTCCGACCATCAAATTTGCATCTTACTCAGCCCATCCATTCCAGTTGAATTGTCAGGGCGAGTTTCGAGAGATTACCCGGTTCTTAAATGGACTGGAGACGCGTCCCCGACTTGTGACTTTCGGAAGTATTGCCCTGGTACGTCCTAACGAGAACTCTGGCGATCGGTCGCAACGGCTGATCCAGGCCACTGTCCGCTTTAGCGTTTATTCCAGGCAGTTAAATTCTACCGAAGTTGCCGAAAATACCGTCAGCCGTCGTGCGCTTGTGTCCGATAACTGATTAAAGCCGTAGATTTTTCCGAGGGTGCGGACTTTGTGGGCCACGCTCATAACAGGCGGTTTCTGCCGATCCGCGGCGGTTCGATGAGTGCATTCATGATCAATCTGTGGCACCGATGGCAACGCGACGTGAAAGCGGACCGCCCGCAGGCTGTTTTGCTGGCCGGACTGTTGTTGCTGGGTTGTTGCTTTTGGATTCCGATGCTTGCCAGAGCGGTGACGCCCAAGCGTGCGGCTGCGGCAGCTTCCCAAGCTGCTGCAGCAAAAGTTCCTTCGGGTAGTCCTGAAGAGAAAGAATCAGCCGGTGCCGGGTCCGACCAGTTCTGGTCCAGCTTGGCGAATTCGCTCGCGAATGATCCCTTGTATCAGGCTGCGGACGTTAATGGCTCGGAGCGAGACCCATTCGGGACGAATGCGGCTTGGGATCCTTTGCCGGTGTTATTTGCTGAAGATGCCTGCCCGAAGTCCGAAGACACTCGTCCCATTATCGAAGAACCGACTCCAACGGTGGAGATGAATCCGAAAGAGGAATTGAAAGTTGCGGTCGTTGCGAGGGAATCGAGACCGTTGCAGTTGACCAGCACAATGATCAGTCGGTCGCGACGAGCAGCGATGATCAACGGTCAATTTGTCTCCGTTGGTCGCGAGATTCAAACAAATGGTCAAAGCTATCTGCTCACGCAGGTGGAGTCACATCGAGTTCTACTAAGTACTGGCGACGAAACGATTGAGCTGAAGATTGCTCGATCACGATTGAAGGATGTTCTGGATCCTCGCAGCAGCGACGATTCTCGAGAATAACATGGCTTGGCCGGTCGAATCTCGATCTGCCGACTGCCGGTCACGGATGACCTATGAACCGACACGCTCCCTTATTTCGCGTCGCCTTTCTCTCGCTATTGCTAGCGATCTCGCTGCCATTGTTAGTGTTCGTGGCAGCGCAAGTCCGTCAGCGGCAGTTGAAGTCGAAGGCCAATCCTCGCTGGGCTCGCTTCAGCGCGGTGAACGGTTCGAAGGTGGCCGAGGCTGCTTCGCCAGATCGTGAAGTTGCTGCGACGACACCGACAGAAAGTCACCCAGAAAGCTCGAATCGACTTCCGGTACGGATTGCGAGCCGATCGAATGGGATGACGGGCTCGGCCACCGGCAATGCTCAATCCGGTCCGCCGTTGTCAGCGACTCCGCCGTTGAACGTCGATCTTCCCGTGCCGTCGATTCCAAGAAGTCCAGCGCCGGTTTACTTATCGATTCCGAACCAGTTGTCGCCAAGACAAACCGCCGAGGTCCCTCCTGCGCCGAGCGTAAGAAATGCGCTGGTGCCCGTCCCCGGTGACGACCCGTTTTACGGAGCGACAGAGTCACCACCTACGGCTCCGAAAGTCAGTGCCAAACCGAAAATTGAGTTTAGGGCCGTCGATGAATCGCAGGCGAATGACGCTGCGTCACGACGGATTGAGGAACAGTTGGCAGGTTTGCATCGTCGTCTCGATCAGTTGGCGCAGGCTCAAACTGACAAACAAGTCTCGGATCTCGAACGCGCGTTGGAGATGTTGAAGAAGGCCGAAGATTCGAGGCTGGCACAGCTCAATCTGCCTGAGCAACTGCCGCCCCCTGCACCGCCTGCTCAAAGCGAGTCACGCCGCCCGACGCCCGCGCCTGCAGAAGGTTCAGCGGCTTCACAAGGCAGCAATGCCATTGGGCGCGAGCCTACGATCAAGATTGTGCAGGGGGAACCTGGTGATGCCGACGAGCGATTCTCCATTCAAGTCCAGGACGCGAATCTCACTGAAGTCCTCGAGATGCTCGGTCAACTGGCCGGCGTCAATATCCTGGCGAGTCGCGATGTGCAGGGACGAGTCTCGCTGAACCTGCAGGATGTCAATGTCGACAAAGCGCTGGATGCGATTCTGCGATCGCAGGGTTATGTGCATGAGCGCGAAGGCGATTTCATTTATGTGAAATCGGCGGCGGAAGCGACGGCGATGAAGCAGGCGAATCGCAAACTGATCACCAAGATCTATCAACTGCATTACATCAACGTGACCGAAATTCAGAAGCTGATCACTCCGATTCTGACGCCCGAAATCGGGCGACACGCCATCACATCGCCGGCGCAATCGGGAATTGCCGCGACTTCAACCGATTCCGGCGGTGACGGGTTGTCTCAGCGGGACACATTGCTGGTGCAGGACTTTCCCGAGGTCATTGCAGAAGTCGACAAGATTCTGATCGAACTGGATGTGCCTCCGTTGCAGGTGATGATCGAGGCGAAGATCCTGAGCGTGGCTCTGTCGGATACCATGGCATTCGGTGTGAACTTTGCTCTGTTGAATGGAGCGAAGGGGTTCCCCGCGACGGGTACGATGGTCCCTCCGGCCGGTGAGTCTCTGTCGAGTTCGGCAGGATTGAAATACGGGTTCATTCAAGGTGACACCCACGCCTTCATCAAGTCGCTCGAGGCCATCGCGGATACGTCGCTCGTGGCCGCCCCGCAGTTGCGGGTGTTGAACA
>CBIHQO010000144.1:0-10707 GCA_966211735.1 uncultured Schlesneria sp. | reverse complement strand
CAGCGTTCTTTAAGCTGGCAGTGACGTATTCTTCGACATGCTCCGGCGGAAAGCAGTCCTCCACGGAGTACTCGCGGCGACTAGGCCACTTGAAATTCTTCGGCGGAATCTTGGTCGCGGTATAAAGTTTTTGATCCGGAAAATCGCGGACAAGTTCACCAAGGATCGACTCGCTTTTGCCAGCTCCATATCCCCACGCAGTATCGAAAAAATTGCAGCCGAGGGCAACCGAACGACGCAGTGCTCGATTCACTTCATCGAGGTCCGAGCCGGTCCAGCCAGCCATCCCCCACATGCCATAGCCAACGTCACTCACTTGCCAATTCGTTCGTCCCAGTCGACGGTATTTCATGGATCGAGTCCGCTCCAGTTTTTCTGCCTGATGACGTTCTAGACGGCGATCTTGATAACTCGCATCGTGCTTCGTGTCTAGGACCGAGTCAAAGTGAATGCGATCAGTCACTTCGGGTTGTCGGATAATTCTGGATTGTGCCAGGTACCGTCTGCCGCAATCAGTTCATCGGCCTCTTTTGGTCCCCATGTTCCCCGTCGGTAGGGGAGGCATGGGTGAGGAGACTGCAGGACCGGCTCGACGACAGCCCAAGCCGCTTCGACAGCATCCTCACGAGTGAACAGTGCATCGTCTCCGGCCATGGCGTCACTGAGGAGCCGTTCATAGGGCGAATCTTCGCCGCTCTGTTCTTCGACCATGTACAATTCTTCCTGGTCGCCGACGAACTGTTTGCCCTTTCGCTTCACGCGAGCCGCGATCGCGATCGCCGAATTCGGCGCGAGGCGGAATCGCAGGTAGTTGGCCCGACTGGTCGCCGGTGCCGAGTCTTCGAACAGATCCTGCGGAGGTGGCTTCAATTCGACGATGACTTCGTGGGCGCTCCCGGGCAGACACTTGCCCGATCGTAAGTACCATGGAACGCCCTTCCAGCGCCAGGAATCGATGAACAGCCGCAGTGCGCAGAAGGTCTCGACATCGGAGTTCTTCGCCACATTCGGTTCTTTTCGGTAGCCCGCGTACTGGCCTCGAACAAGATCCTCTGGCTGCAAGGGTCGCATCGCCTGAAAGACCTTGGCCTTCTCGACGTGGACTGCTCCATACTCTCTCACAGCGGGAGGCTCCATTGCCAGCAGTGCTACGACTTGGAACAGATGGTTCTGAATGACGTCACGCAGACAGCCCGCAGACTCATAGAAAGCCCCGCGGTTTTTCACTCCGAAGTCCTCAGCTAAGGTAATCTGAACGCTGGCGACGTAGTTGCGGTTCCAGATCGGCTCCAGAAAAGAATTGGCAAATCGAAAGTAGATAATATTCATGATCGCTTCTTTCCCGAGGAAGTGATCAATGCGATAAATCGACTCTTCCGGGAAGACCGAGTGAGCAACCTTGTTCAACTCTCGAGCCGAAGCGAGATCACGACCGAACGGCTTTTCCACGATGACACGGGCTCCCTTTGCCAAGCCCGCGGTGCCGAGTCCCGTGATCACCGTCGGAAAGAGGGACGGTGGGATCGCGAGGTAGTGCGCCGGGTGTCGAGCCGTCCCGAGGCTCTGTTTGATCTTCGTGAAGGTCGCGGGATCGTTGTAGTCGCCGCTCACATAACTCAGCAGCGACTGCAGATCGTGGAACGCTCGCTTGTTGTCGATTCCACCTGCTTGTTCAAGACTGTCTTTCACACGTTCCTTCAGGTCTGACAAACTCCAGTCTGGCGCTGCGACTCCAATGATGGGAACGTTTAATTTGTCTCGCTTGACCATCGCGTACAGGGCCGGAAAGATCATTTTGTGGGCGAGATCGCCGGTGACACCAAAAACAACCAGTGCGTCGGAATGTCGTGTCGTCATCAAGTCTCTCCGTCCCATGGGGACCTGTTTCTGCTCCCTGCGTCTTTCATTGTCTCGCATCGTCATATTCCAATTGCCCTGCGAACGGAAGGGAATCAGGGAACAAGACGCGGAACAGATCAACTGTTAGAATCACGAGTCGCGAAAACAGTGTCTCTTCTCTTGTTCATTGCGAGTAACATGGATTCAAAATACGCGCTGGTCGATACGGCCAACATTCTCTCACCGGCTATGCTCGTTTATCGCGAAATCGTGGATAGCAATCTGCGAAAGATGATCGCGATGGCAGGCAACGTGAATCGTCTGAGACCGCACTGCAAAACGCATAAAATGCCCGCGGTGACTAAGCTCGAATTGGCCTTGGGAATCACCAAACACAAGTGTGCTACGTTCGCCGAAGCCGAGATGCTGGCAGACTGCGGTGTAAAAGATATTTTCCTCGCCTACAACCTTGTGGGACCGAACATTGGTCGTGCCGTCAAGTTCCTAAAGAAATACCCCGATGTGGCTCTGTCTGTCACGGCAGACGATTCCCAGATGATCGCCGAATTGAGCGATGCCATGGTCGCCGCGGGAACCTCAATCCAGGTGTTGCTCGACATCGACCCCGGTCTGCATCGGACCGGAGTGTTGCCCGGGCCCCAGGCCACGGAACTCTATCAGCAGATCGTAGACGCTCCAGGACTGCAGCCCGGAGGCTTCCATTTGTACGACGGTCACAACCACCAGACCAACCTCGCCGAACGAACTGCTGCCGTGATGGCCGGCTGGAACGGTGCGGCCAAACTTCGAGATGAATTTGTCCGCCGCGGCTGGCCGGTCCCTCGCATCGTGTGCGGTGGAACCGGTTCGTTCCCCGTCTTCGCAAAATTGTCAGACCCGGCCATTGAACTGGCACCGGGAACGTGCGTCTTCCACGATTCCGGATACGGAGCTGCTTTCCCCGACATGGATTTCGAGCCGGCAGTGTTGATGCTGACTCGAGTTATCAGTCGTCCGGCACCAGATCGCGTCACCTGTGATTTGGGAAACAAATCGGTGGCATCGGACCCTCCAAAGGGTCAACGAGTCGTATTTCCGGACCTCCCGAATGCTGAACAAGTGCTGCACAATGAAGAGCACATCGTCCTGCAAACACCACTCGCCGAACGATACAAGCCGGGTGACGAACTGCTTGCGATTCCCAAGCATGTTTGCCCAACGTCGGCTCTTCACAAGCAAGCGTATGTGATCGAAGGGGGACGTGTCGTCGAGATGTGGGATGTCACTGCTCGCGATCGGTTCATCACGATCTGATTCGCAAAACACGTTGTCGTATTGATGCTCTACAAGTCGCGAACAGAGACGAAAGGCAAGGAGGCACCATGTTGTGGAGAACCTGGATCGTCCTTGGTCTCTGTTCGTTGGCTGTCGGTTGCGAACAAACATCGAGCACCGCGCCGTCAAAAGAGAATTTGCCTTCCAGCGATGTGAAACAAAAGAGTGGTCAATCACATGACGACAGTCCGCTGGAAACGCTGACGGAAGATTTAGAGGATCGTTCGCTGACCACCGATCAATACGTCAAGCTTGGGCTTCCCAAGTGCGACCGCCCCTGGAGTAGCGCGGACATGTCTCGCGCCGCAAAGGTGCTCGCTGATATTTCAAAACGTGATCCCCGGGAATTACCCCGATATGGAAGCGGCAAATCCGGCAAGGTCTTCGCGCGAATCACCAGCGATGAGAACTTAGATTCGATCAGAAAGAAGTCGTGGCCGGTCAGTGTTCGGACTGGCTTCGCACTGCAGTACCTGCACGCCGCAGCGTCTATTGGAAAACTCTATGGTGCCGCTGCCATCGAACAGAAATCGGCCAGCGATGAGACGACTGAGATCCTTGGCCTGACCCTTCGCATTGCGGTTGCCTTGAAAGACCTGTCCGACGAAGTGCTTCCAACGCTGGATCAGAACGATCCCACGTACTCGGTTCGTGTCAAAGGGCTGAAGCAGATGACCGCGGGCCTGGGCCCCGTGTTGCAGGGTTTGATGACTCAGGCTCTGGCCAGCAAAAAGCTGAAACCGGAAACACAATCTCGAATGTTGGAGTATCTGGACAAGACTCTTCCCAGTCTTGTCAAAGTGCTTCCCGCGAAAGCTCGAGAAGACGTGCGAGTGAAACTGAAAACGCTGAGCGAAAGGCCGGAATTCGCCGAACATCAGCTAGAGTTCCAAGCTCTGTTGGAGAAGATCAGCCCGCCTCTTGAGGAATCGACGCCGAATGAATCCGATCGCTGAAAATAAGCCACCCTTCGCCCGAATCTCTACTGGGATTGCAGAACTGGATCGAATGCTGGGCGGGGGCCTGTTGCCGGGGACACTGACTGTCGTCATGGGAGCCACCGGCATCGGCAAGACTCAGTTGGGCCTGCAGTTTGCCGCCGCCGGAAAGTCTCAAGAAGGCCAAACCGGGATCGTATTCGACATGACCTCCCGCGGTGATGGACAGAACCATCTTGAATATGCGCGCCGAATGTTTGATTGGAACATGAAGCAGCGTCAGATCGATGATCCGCACGCCCCTGACGATATCTGGAATCGGGAGCGGATACGTTCGGACTACTTTCATATCTTCGAACGATCAGGCCGACGGGTTTCGATTCAGGATCTTGGCCAAGACCAATGGCAAGAGTGGAAAATCGAACTGAATCGAAAATTGGATCAGGCAATCGCCTTTTTCTACGGAAATTTCGTGCATGGCGTCCGTCGCTGTGTGATTGACGGTGTCGAGCCGACCGAACGGGCCAGCGATTCGTTTCAGTTCCACGTCTTCGACTACATTGATCACCAGATTTTGCATAAGGATGCCGACTGGGTCGCGCGCGATTTGTTCCGCATCAACTTCCGGGCGAACGAGGCCGAAGTCCAGAAACACATCTACGATCACCGTCAGATTGCGACGCTGTTGCTGTACACCTCGCATGAAGTGCTGCTCGACGAACTACTCTGTCGACCAATCGAAAGCGGCGACGAATTGTCGAACGCGAATACGATCATTTTGATGGGCAAAGTTCGCGACGGCTTGAAGATGCGCCGAGCCCTGCACGTCGCAAAACACCGGGGCAGCGCCTGTGACGACGGGATCGTGCCGTTCGAAATCACCGAGACGGGATTAGTACTCGGTAACACATGAACCAAAATCGGCACGACGTTACATCCCGCATTCTAAACCAACGATGTTAAACCCTGCGGGGCATGGACGTTCGAAGGAAACGATCCATCAAAATCGATTGAAGTCTTTATGCCTCTCCTGCCGAAGCGAGTGAATGAGCCGACACAAATGATTTGGTCGCTTTTCACATCTTGTCGACGCAGCGGAGGCTGCAATGCAATTTGCCATGCCCGCCGCTTCGGCTGAGAAATGCTGCCCCGTGGCCCGTTTGCTGGGCTGGGACACATTGCGAGGGCTGGCCGCGTTTCTGGTCGTCATGCTTCATGCGGGCGTCCCCTACATGGTCAGTCCCTTTCCGCACCTGGTGTGGCCGGCGAGGGACGCGGATCCGTCGATGACCGTCGACGCCGTTGTCTGGTGCGCCGAATGTTTCATCATGCCGCTGTTCTTCGTGATGGGAGGCTTCTTTTCCCAGGGCCTGCTCAGTTCTCGCGGTGAGCGGAAATTTCTAGTCGGCCGAACAAAAAGGCTGCTGCTGACTCAACTCGCTGCGGGAATCGTCATCCTCCCCGCCTGCCTGCTGATCTGGACCCTAGGTTGGATGGGGGACGGGATTTTGTCCCTGGATCAGGTCCTACAACTCGGATTTCCTGCAGACATCTGGAATGATCTGTGGGGCAACAGCCATCTCTGGTTTCTGCAGCATCTCTATATCTATTGCCTGGGTCTCTGCGCGATTAGCTGGCTGAGAAAGAAATTGCGATCCGCCAACTGTAGCGAGCCCATTCGACACCCGCGCTTCGTCTGCTGCATCGATGGCATCCTCGGCTCTATCTGGAAGCCACTGCTGCCCGCGGTTCCCTGTGCCGCGATCCTGTATTACGACCCCCGGATCGTGCTCGGATTTTACCAGACATTCCATCCGGTCTTGTCGAAGCTGGCCTACTACTGGATCTACTTCTTCGTCGGGGCCTGCATTTACCGGCATCGCACGAAGCTGCACTTGCACGCACGCTACGGTTGGTCGTACCTCGCGCTCAGCGGCCTGATTTTCAGTGTTACACTTCCATTGATTCGCGAGCACCTGACTCCGCATTCAACTGGCGAGAACCAGCTAATTCTCGCAAGCCTGCTCTCCCTCTTTGCCTGGGTGACAACCTTCGGCTTGCTGGCTGTGTTTCTGAATCTGCAGCTCAACACCAGGGTCACGCGCTATTTCGCTGAAGCCTCCTTCTGGGTCTATCTCATTCACCTCCCGTTGGTCGTTCTCACACAGATTGCGATTGTTCAACTCCCGGTCGTGACCGTGGGGAAATATGGGATTGTGTTTGCCGTCACAATGATCCTGTCGCTTGCCAGCTACCAGGTCTTCGTACGCAATCGATGGCTGGGCGAATTTTTGAACGGCCAGTGTCGAGTTAAGGTGCCTCAGCTCGGCAGTCCAGCGGTGCTCGCCACACAGCCAATCCTCGCCGTGATGCTGCCTCTTGAGCCAGCCATCGATCGGAAGAAGGCTGGTTAATCCCGCAAGTCGCTCGTTATGCGATTTGGGGGGCGCAAAGATGGCACCTGATCGTGCTCGTTTTCGATTCTGCTCGGAGTGCGAGCGGGTCACCCCATTCGGGATGGCCGTGTCCTTCGATCAGAACACGGCCATGCCGAGGACTCCAGTTCACGGCACTGGGACAAGCAAGTTTTGCGGATGTCGAATCAGTTTGCGGGCGGATTCGGCACGGGAGCGGCAGGTGCCGCGGTCGCCGCAGAAGGCACATCGTCCTGTGTCTGGAACAACCCCATTCCGCTGCCGGAACCTTTGAACTTGTAGCGGGCCGACACCAGCGTATAGCGCAACGCCATTTGTGCGTTACTCGTCGGTGGAAATTCAATCGTCCACAGACGGTCGTTGACGAACCGTTGCGATTCTCCTGGCTTCAGCGAGTACGGCTGCCCGTTCAACGTATACTGAACGCCACTTGGTGCATCAGCAGCGACGAACAAGACGACTTCCCCTCCATCAGGGGCCGGCGCGTTCGAGACTGTGTACTGCTGCGTGGCGTAGGCTGGATAACCTTGAATCTGTGGACTGTAGTACCCTTGCCGGTTGTACCAGTAAGGCGAATTGTAGCCGTAACCACCACCGTAACCGTAGTTTCCGTAGCCTAGACCATAACCCAGGCCGTATCCAAGCCCATAACCACCGTAATAGCCACCTCCGCCATAATAACCACCGCCGCCGTAGCCTCCCCCGCCATGGTGGTATCCGCCGCCACCCATGTGGCCGCCCCCTCCCATATGGCCGCCGCCGCTGTGGCCACCTCCACCATGCCCTCCTCCGCCACCATGTCCCCCGCCCCCGCCGTGAGCAAACGCCGCCTGCCCCATTAACCCTGCGACAAGGCACCCAAGCACTGCGATCCAGGAAGCCCGCTTGAATTGAGCCATGATCTTACCCACCTTCCAAAGACTGCCAATCATGTTTTGACACCGACACAAGCATACACTCGAAATCTTCGCGTGCATGACGGGTTTCATCTGGCACTTTAGATGCGTCCAGTCTCCTGGACAAGATGCGCTTTGATCAGCTTGCGGGAGAGTAACCTATAACACGACGTGGACCAGCATCATGTCGTGCCATTCCAACGCCCAGTCGCTGCTGCCAACCAAAACGAGCTTACTGCCGGAATCGAGCAGATTCTGCTCGCGTCCCAGCTTCGTCACGAAGGCCAGCAATTCCTTCGGTGCCCAGGCGACAGCCGGGGTTTCGACAGGGACGACACCCCAAAACAGGCACATGCGACGAGCCACTTCGGGGCGGTCGGTCAGCGCGATAATTGGCACGTGGGGACGTTGCTTTGAGATTGCCATCGCTGTTTTGCCACCTGCCGTCGCGGCGACGATCACGTCGGCACCCAGGTGACTGGCAGCCGTAGCGGCCCCGTGAGTCACCGCTTCGGTGATCGCAGTGGCCCGGTTGCGAGGTAAACTGCGCGGGTCCGTCGGAGTCAATCTTGGTTCGAGCAATCGTTCTGCTTCTCGAACGATTCGACTCATCATCGCCACCGCTTCGACGGGATAATCGCCCGCAGCTGTTTCGCCAGACAGCATGACGGCATCGGTTCCGTCCAGCACAGCGTTAAACACGTCGCTCGCTTCGGCTCGAGTCGGCAATTCGTTTTTCTGCATCGAGTCAAGCATCTGCGTTGCCGTAATCACAGGCGTGCGATGCTCGTTGCACAGGCGGATGATTCGCTTTTGCAGGCCGGGAACTCGATAAATGTCGGTTTCGACACCCAGGTCGCCGCGCGCGACCATCACGGCATCCGCTTCCGCGATAATGGCCTCTAGATCAGCGATCGCTTCTGCCTTCTCGATCTTGGCCACGATCCACGGCGGCGCCTTTGTCGGGTGTTGACTGATCACTTGACGCAAAAGTTTCAGGTCGTCAACGCGGCGCACGAAACTCAGGCCGATGTAATCGATTCCGTGATCCAAGGCCCATTGCAGGTCGAGGCGATCCTTGTCCGTCAAGCTGGGGGTGCTCAGCGCGACACCGGGCAGGTTGACCCCTTGTCGGCTGCGGATCAAGCCGGGCTGCAGGACCTCGCAGAGGACTCGACCGGCAGTGGCATTCTGTTCCATTACTCGCAACGAAACCGTGCCGTCGGCCAGCAGCACGCGATCATTCGGTCGCAGATCATCGATCAGGGGTTCATAGGTACAGGTCAACTGGGGCGGAATCATGTCCGCGCGGGCATCCATCGAGGCGCGAACAAATTCAACCGTCGTCCCATGACGCAGACGCACCCCTTCTTCGGGCAACATCCCCAATCGAATTTTTGGACCGGACAGGTCGCCCAGGATTGCGATCGGCCGACCGATCTCTTGCGACAACGACCGGATCCACTCGACGATTTGAGCGAACCATTCGTAGTTGCCGTGCGCAAAGTTCAAACGGACCACATCGACACCGGCGCTGAGCAGCTCAGCTAACTTCTCTCGTGAGCCGGACGCGGGACCAACCGTCGCCACAATCTTTGTTTTGACAAGCGGGCCCTCTTTGTATTGCGATGCTGAATCCATGACGTCATCCCTTCAATCGAAACCAAAAAGAGCTGTCGTCGTTTCCACCGAGTATTGGGCGAGGACGCCAAAACGGTCCACTCGGCGCGAAGGACGTGCGCAATACCCACATCGGAAGGGATTGGCAGCAATCCAAATGCCGATTCCGGGTATTCACAGAAATGTAACAAGGTCAGCCTATCGACTCGCGTCGATTTTGGCGTTGAAGAGCTTCCCGTTGATGGGTTTCACGGCTTCGCCTTGTTTGGCGATAGGCAGCTTGGCCGTGAGCTTGATGTTCTTGGGTGGCAAACATCCATCCTCGTTGCAGACCTGGTAATTGACAGTGATCTCCATATCTTCGGTCAAGCCGCCGGCCTCCTTCGGGATTTCCAGTGTTCCGCGAATATGAACTTCCCCTTCATGGACGAACGCATCTTCGTCGGAGCCCTTAAAGCGGAAAGCGGTCCCTTTCGGATACTTCACATCAACAAGCTGGACTTTGTTCTTGGACTTCCAATTCACTTTGACAGGAATCAAATAGTCAGGCATCGGAGGATTTGCATTCACGTGCCATCCCTTCGCGATATTCAAGACTACGACGACCTGGCACGAACTGCCCGCAGGCAGCTTGTCGACTGACAAAAATGCCTGGGCTTTAACGTTCTCGTCCTTCTTGGGGGCCTCTTCCTTTTGATTGGATGCCTGGATCAATGGCGAATCGCCCGCGGGCGGGGCTTTGCCGCCAGCCTGTGCCACCGTTTTGGGAACAGGAACGGCAGATTGTCCTTTCGACTCTTCGGCCGGCAGCATCTCCGCAATCGCCAGTGCCAGTACGGTCAACCCGCGCGGATTCTGGTCCAGATTGGACGCGAAGAAATCGGCGATCGTTCTGGCTTCGTCCTGATATCGCTTCTCACCCGTCAACTTCGCTAACTTGATGAGATTGCGCGCACTGACGCTGTTGCCCGCTGGCAGCACTCCGTCGTAACAGTTCTTGGTCCTCGCCAGTAATTCTTCGTGATCGTGAGAAGTGAAGAAGAACGCCCCACCCGCTTCGTCGCGGAATAACTTCAATTGATCGTCTTGCAACTGCTTCGCGGCCCGCAGCCACTTCACATCGTTCGTCGCATCGTGAAGTGCCAGCAGCCCATCGATGACGAACGCATAGTCATCCAGGTAAGCATTCAGCCGCGATTGGCCTGCCGTGTAGGTGTGCAGCAAGCGGCCTTGCTGATCACGAAGGTTGCCCATCACAAACAGGGCCGCCTTTTCGGCGGTCCGGATGAACTCCGGTTGTTGGAGCGACGCGCCTGCTCGAGCAAACGCACCAATCATCAAGCCGTTCCAACCCACCAGGATTTTCTCGTCGCGCAGCAACTTTGGTCGCTGATTGCGGACGAGTAACAGTTTTTGCCGAGACGCGGCAAATTCATCCGACTGTGAAGTGCTGCCAATCGCGATATCGCGAGCGGGACCCGGCAATTGCTTTGGAGAAAGCCTTAAGACATTTCCGTGCTCAAAGTCAGAGAGCTCTTTGACATGGTAGGCCTCTTTGAATGCGGGGGCCGCATCGCCCAGGATCTTATCGATATCGCGTGACTCCCAAACGTAGACCTCTCCTTCAATCCCGTTTGTTTCGGC
>CBIHQO010000143.1:0-10728 GCA_966211735.1 uncultured Schlesneria sp. | reverse complement strand
CATCACGTTGACAGTACCAAACGCGGCCGTATGCTCTCACTCGTGAGTTACACGTCTGACCGCGTATAAAGACTGTTAGTAGGTGATGTCATGAAATTGACTATGGCGGGAGTGGCAGATTCCATCAAGCAGCAGCATGGAACGTCGATTCCAGTCTGGAAACTTCGTCGCGTAATTGACTCGTTGGCTGGTAGTGGCGGAATCGTTGTAGAGCGGATGGCACAATATCGAGTTCTCTCTGCGGAAGATGTGCCCGCTGTCATCAGTGAACTGCAACGCACTGGTTGGCTTCCGGAGGCTGCAACGTGCAATTGCTGATCGACCAACAGGAACTTGCGCCGATCATCGCGGCAACGGTTGCTGCGACATTGGCAAAGATTCGGGATGACGAGGCGGCGATCGGTGATCGGCTCGCTTTTAATGAGCCTGAAGCGGCTCGTTTGTTGTCGCTGGAACCGCACCAACTTCGCGACGAACGTCTTCGAGGCCGGATCTCGGCATCCTCGATCGTCGGCCGTCGCGTGAGGTATCAGCGGAAAGACTTACTGGACTATTTGGACAAGCGCCGAGTGGCGGCTCGCTGACAGCATGACGCGTCTACTGCGTCTCTCCCCAATGCTGTTTGCGGCCTGCCCTACGTGGAACAACAAAAAGAGCCCGATGCATTTGATCTGCCACGATCGCATCAGGCTCTTGATTGGGGACATCAGGATGATTGCAACAGAACCATCGAAAGACAAGGGCTCGGAAGGGCGGCGGCGGGCGGATAGAGAGCTCGATCTCCACGAAGCCGAGAATCGAGAATTTATGCTCTTGGCACGCCGACGATTGATCGAACTGCTGCGGACGACTTCGCAAGCCACAATCGACGATCTGCGGGAACTGATCACAATCCCAGCATCAGTTCGAGGTGTCATGCTCGGAGCGATTCCAAAGGCCCTTCTGAAGGCAGGGGCCATCCGTCGAGTGGGGTTCGTCGAGTCGACACGGCCTGAGTCACATGCCCGGCCGATCAGTGCCTGGTCAATCTGCGATGCGACTGCTGCGGTGAAGTGGCTGGAAGACCACCCGGCCCCGGTGCCTGTGACTCCTCCGACTGTGCAGGGTGTCCTCTTCAATGCGAAGGGATATCAGCAGTGAGTGAGGCCCGGCTGCCATGGTTCAAGTTCTATCCGGCCGATTGGCTCAAGGATCCTTCGTTGAGCGCGTGCAGTCTTGCGGCCCAAGGTGCCTGGATGAGGTTGGTGTGTCACATGCACGAATCAAGTCCGAGGGGCTATCTGAAGGACAGCAACGGCCAGCCTTTCACCGATCGACAAATTGCAAGACTCATCGGTTCCGCGCCACAAACCGCACGCAAAATCGTTTCGGAACTCATGAGTTTGGGAGTGGTTTCAGTTACAGAAAACGATTCTGAAACCCCCGGTGTTTTGTACTCACGTCGAATGGTTCGAGATGATCTTAAGTTACAGCAGGATATTGAGAACGGACGAAAGGGTGGTAACGCGATCCTCAAAAATGGGTTAACCCCCCGGTTAACCACCCCCTCCCCCAAGGGGTTAAGGCTAGATTCAGATACAGATATAGATTCAAAGACAGAAGCCTCTTCAGCGCCTTCTACCAACCATCAAAGCGCTCCTCCTCCTACTCCCAAACCCTCGCCGACGGTGCCAAAAGGCTGGGAGGAGGTGGAGGAGGGATTGAGTTCGTTGAATTTAAGCATGAAGGCGAAAGCCATCGAATCGGCTCGCCAGCATGGGTTCAACCCGCCGCAAGTCCTAGCACTGGTCAAGTACCTCGCCGCCAAGCCCAGCGGCTGCGACGATCCAGCTCGAGCAATCTACAACCGATTGGTTGACCATGCGGCAGACGCAGTGAGTTGGGACTGCGACGAGAACTGGCCCTGGTCGCACGTCAAACCGAATCGTCGAAGTAAGGGCATGGGCTCCACGGAAGACTTTGACGCAGTATTTGAAGCCGCCGTAAAGCATCCAGCGGATCCAGAGAGTTTGGCTCGAAACGTCGCCGTTCGAACGGCGAGCGAAGCCGCATTGGTTGACGCGCTCGAAGCGACGCTCGCTGATGAGCTTGATCAGCTGTCGGATGACAGTCTCACGACGATGTGTGCTGCTGTTCGCCGAGAAGCCAGCCCCGCGATGCGGGATGCAAAGCAGTCGGCCAGATCAAAGCTGGTGACCTATGGTCGAGAAGATCCCCGCACTCGGGCGGCGCTGCTGATGGTGTTGGACCTGAACCGTCGGCGAAAGGTGGTCGCATGAACTGAACCAACTATTTCTCAAGAAACAATTTCGAGGTGGGATTCAAGGAGCGATGAAGATGCGGACAGTTAATGACATCGTCGAGATGGCGGCGAAGTTTGAAGGCGATGACGGAATGGATCGGCAGTCGCGATTGGAGACGCCAGAGGCCCGGGCGGCGATCACCAGCGCGATCGATCAGGAATGGGCTGAATCTTCAGCACTGCTGTCAGCAATGGGATTGACGGCCGAGCAGTATCGCCTGTCGCGGTTGCGTGATGTTGGTTTGGAGACGCTGCCATCGGCAGCACGATAAGAACACCAAGGCGATGTTGCTCTGGTGAAGTAAGTCAATTTGAAGTTGGAGTTTTGAAAATGAGTGTGGATACAGCAAGAACAATCGCAATACTTCGCGGCCTGACCGGGAAGTTCGAGGTCGGGTTAGGGGCGGCGAAGCCGTACTACCCTTCGAAGGCCACAATCTTCCCGTCGAATGGCGCCGATGAAGGCTACGGCGGCTTAGGTGCAATGCCTGGAATGCGTGAGTGGTTAGGCGATCGGATATTCCATACGCTGCGAGCGTCGAAGTTCGTGATCGTGAATCGTCACTTTGAATCGTCACTCTCCATTGAGCGAGACGACATCGCAGATGACCGACTTGGTGTGTATGCCGATGTTCTTCAGCAACTTGGTATCGAGGCTGCTTGCCACCCTGACGAATTGATGCTTGAGCTGCAGGTTGCCGGGGAATCCCAGCAGTGCCTCGACGGTCAGTATTTTTACGACGTCGATCACAGTTGGGGCGACAGCGGGGCGCAGTCGAATTTGCTCAGCCTGCCTGTTGCAATCGACACAACACCGAGCGTGCAGGAGTTCCGAGACGCCTATCACGCTGCACGATTGGCGATGCTGGGCTTCAAGAATGACCAGGGGAAACTCTTCCAGAAACCGATCGTCGAGCCCATCGACGACTTCGTTGTCGAAGTGCCGTTGCACATGCAGGAGACTGCGACAAAAGCACTGCTGACGGATCTGGTTGACGGTGGCGAAGACAACGTCGTCCTCGATAAGCCAAAGATCGTGACGATCCCTGCCTTGGAGGACCAGAGCTCATTCTATCTGAATCGCGTGGGGCAACGATTGAAGCCGTTCGCGTTCCAAGATCGCAAGCCGCTGTCTCGGCAGATGAAGGGCATGGATGACATGGAGTTCAAAGACGTCAGGTTCATGACCGACGCCCGATACAACGTCGGGTATCTGGCCTGGTGGTATTCGGTGAAGGTCAAGTTCACCGACGACGAGTGACAGCACCACAGCACCACAGCGGCATGGTGCGCCATGCCGCCTTTCTTTCAGTTCCAAGAGGATGAAAATGGCGACAGCGATAGAGGCATTTGAAGTGCACGAAGCGAACTACCGGCGGGCTGAATCCTCGCTGGTGAGCATCATCGAACGGCGACCGGTTGCGGGGGCCTCACACGATTTGCGGGGTACCGACCTGGAAGGGGCTCCCGGCGCTCAGTGCGATCGAGTGAGGGCGGTTGTCAACCGAAAGCAGCTAGCCGGAACAAGACAGCAGTATTTGGGTGATACGGCGACTGCAGCGGAAATGCGGCCGAAGGTGGAATCGCTTCTTGCGCGCAACACCGATGAAATTGAACGGCTGCAAGCTCGGATCGACGAACTGACGCAGGAGAATGCCGCCGCGGCTGAGAGCCTGGCTGTCGTCGAAGAGCGAATTGAGAAGATGACGTTCAATCGTCGATGGCTGGAAGGCTATCCGCATCCGAAGGGGAAACGACGCGTCGAGTTGCTGCCCCCATTCGTGACGTCCCAACTTCACCAGATTGCGGTCAACAGAAACCGCGGAGTTGAACCGGATCCGATCTACGAACAGCGGCTGCGGCGGTTCTATACCAGCGATCTTTACTAGCGATCTGTCCCGGCCCGCGGTGGCCTACAGTTGCCGTGCGTGGCTTGTCGGCCACGCATTGCAGCATCCGCCCCTGAGTCGTGAGAGGGGTGCCATGGCGGTTCTCTTTCATGCCAACTACGCGGTTGGCGGCAATCCACGAAAGCGTGTTTGAGGTGATGAGATGTGGTCAGGTCTGAAGTCTTTGTTTCGAAGCCGTGAAGCCAGTCGCGATGCTGCACAAGCCAGAGTTCAGAAGGATCTGAAGCGCGGCACGTTGCCGGGCTTGGGTGACCACTGCCCATTTTGCAGCGGAGGCCGGATTGGCACGTATCGAGCAGCTGAGGGGAAGCGATCTTCGCAGGTGATCCGTTGCTGGTTAGTGTGCGTGGAATGCGACTGGCGACCATCTGCCGAGACATGGACCGAGGACACCGCAGGCAATGTGATCAGGCCAGAGACCGAGCCGGTAGAGGTCCTGCCGGCGTTTGCCCAGCAGCCAACAAGCGAACCGCCTACCGGGTTCAATGGATTTACGGTGCGACTGCGGCCTGGTGCTGTGGCCCTCTGTCGAATGATCAATGGCGAAAGACGACGGTTTCAGCCTGGTGACGCCGTCCGGCTGACGGAGGCGGAGTTGCTAGGCGTCGAGAATGACATCCGTAAAGGGTTCATCCAGCCCGTCGATTGGGTTGAACAGCGGCGCGAGTGGCAGCCGATCGCGCTGGATGAACTAGACTTCGATCAGATGCTGTGGAGCATCCGTAGCAAGCGGAGTGTCAGCCAGATTCTGGACCGTTCAACCCCATCACAGGCCCCCCCCGGGCATGGGTCCTTCCAAGGGGGTGGGGGTACCACATGAGGTGCTTGCATCGCGGTTTTTTTGTACGGAAGAACTAAAAAAACCACTTCCCTCCTTCCCTCTTTGGCTGAAATCGTGACCACACGCCGTTGGACATCAGAAGAATTGGCCCTCTTGGAAGCCCTCTCAGATGAGGCTGTTGCTGAGCAACTCAAACGCACGGTTTCAGCCGTCCAAGCGATGCGAAAGTACAGACGGAAGCGAGAAAGCATCTTAGCTGGGCAGCGGCGGCGGTATCAGAAAGATCCCGAACCGAAGCGGCGCTGCAGTCGGATCGAGTATCGCGAACGGCGGCGGCGGCTCGACAGTCAGAATTCGTAGTTCCTTCCCTCTTTGAAATTGGATGCAGCATGAACGGCGACAAAGTTGAAATCATTCTCGATGCCAAAGACGCGGGCGTCGTCCGTGCCTGGATGTCTGCGAAGTCGAGCGTTGACTCCTTCGAAAACTCGCTGGTCAAGATCGACCCTGCCCAGCGGAGGAATGCCAACTCAGCGAAGGCTTATAAGGAGATGATGCTCGATACGGCCAATTCTCTCGTAGCCGTGGCCGCAGGTGGCTTCTCTGTGCAGGCAATCATCGGCGCGGTTGCCAGTGAATTCGACAGAGCGGCTGAGGCGACCAACCGATTCCTCCAAGAATCGGAGGACGCATTTCGGAAGATCGACAGGCGAAATCGTCGGATCCAAGTGACGGCCGGTCTGGGGCCCGTGGGCGCTGATGACATGCAGAAGCATCTGACGCAAGTGGGGCAGGACACGGCAACGTCCAACTCTGACGTCACTGAGATTGCTTTGGGTCTGTCGTCGGCTGGTGCCGCGCCTGAGGACCTGGCTGGCGGAACGCGTTCGATCGCCAGCTTTATCAATGCCCAAGCCCTGGGTGAAAATGCAAACGTCGAACAATTGACCGACGCGATGACAGGAATGATTCTCGCCCAGGGGAAGAAACTGACGCAGGAGAATATCGATAAGCTGACCAGCCAGTTGCAGAGCAAATCGGTCAAGGAAACCAAGTTTAAGGTGACCGACTTGGATAAGTGGGCGAAGGAAGCCCAGGCTCTGCAAAAGTTCGGCGGGATGACTCAGGAAGACATCATCTCGCTGGCTGCCGTCACTCGTAATCAGGTTGACGCCGCGACAGCTGCAAACCAAGTTCGAGAACTCACGAAGAATCTGGCGATCAGTGGCGGCAAGAAAGACGCGCGCGATGCTCTGAAGTCGATGGGCTTGGACTCCACGAAAGTCGACATGGTCGGCGAGGACTGGCAATCCGCCTTCATGGCACTACGGAAGGGGCTCGACAAGCTGCCGGCCGACAAGCGAGGATCGACGCTCACGAAAATCGCGGAGGGTGCTAACGTCGGTCAGTTCTACGCGATCACCGACAGCATGGAACAAATCCAGAACACAAAGGCCGGGTTGGAAAATACCGACCTGCCCAAAGACGCGGGCATCATGCAGGCGGGCCCAAACGCCGGTCAGGTTCGACTCAGCAATCAACTCGAAGATGCGAATGCCCGCGGGCAGGCCTACGCCAAGCTCTATCGTGATGCTCTCGAATCCGAGTTGAAGGCAACTGATTCCAGCCCAAACTACGTCCAGCGACGTTTGAAGCAGTATGACACCATGGTGGGTCGCGGCGCGCGACCGGAACAAGCCACGCAGAGTTCGGGCGGGATCTTTGGCTACGATGGCGGAGGCATCGCCGGAAGCGGGCTGTGGGATGCGATGTTTGAGAACGGTTCGGAACGCGATCGCGTCAACCGCGGTGCCGAGAAGAGATTCATTCAATCGGTCGGCGGTGTCGGCGAAGCGACCAAGATCCGCGGCATCCCGGAAGGCTCGAACATCGCAGACGCGACTTCCCGCGGCGAAGGGTGGGCCAAACAGTACAAGGATTACAGTCGGCAGGGAAACACGGAGATGGCGGACTATGCCCGCCAGAACATGGAGATTCAGCAGGAGATTCTTCGAGCTCTGAAAGAACAGAACGCGCTGCTCGCCCGCCAAGAGCAGAAGCCACAGGTTGACGTCAAAGTGAACGGCATCTCTGCACCGTCCAAGGTAACCCCTCCGAAGCCGCCCAAGTCCGCCGCTCTCAGCAGAGGAGGTGCCTGATGACATCGCCCATCCCCAGATTTGAGACGATTCGACAACAGGTGGAATCGCTGGAGCCGGTCATCGCATCCGCTCGGAGAATGCTATCTGAGGCCAACCCCAAGCGGATGACCACGAAGCAGGTGGGGGCGCTGCTGATCGACGCTGAGAAGGCGGTGGCCGCGCTGTACGCCGCGAATCGAGAGGTGGTGACTTGGATTGATGACGCCATTCTCGCTGCCGTCATGTGCACGGTGGAAAAGGTTCCCTGCGAAGGTGCTGTCGCACAACTCCGCGACATCCTCAATCAGAGCCTGGACGGCCCAAACCCCGATTCAACTATTTCTTGAGAAACAAATGGAGGCGGGATGTCAGTCATGGAACGGGTCATCCGACGATTGCGCGGCAAGGTCGCGACAGGCGGCATCGCCTGTCCGTTGTGCCGCGGCCGAACGGCTGTCCTCAAAGCCACGAAGCCCACTGGCCATGTGACCAGGCGTCGCGTCTGTGGAACCTGTGGCCTGCGATTCACGACGACAGAGCGAATTGTCGGCGGCTACTCCCCGGCCGATCTTCGCAACGCAGAAGCTCGCATCTCGAAAAGTTCAGTGATCCAACCTGGCGGCAGTTGCGTATCGGACCTGCCGAACACTCCAGGGGATTGACAACAGGGCTTGAGGGCGGCAATGATGCCCGTCCCTAAAGCTCGCTGGCGGCTCAACTGCTGGCACATTTGTTGAACCTAAACCTCTTTGTTGAAGATCAGATCCTATCCCTTTGCGACGGTGCAGGAACCGGCGACGGCTGCGGGCGGTGTCAACAACTGCCTAGGGTCCGTCGTGAAGGGATAGGATCACTTTTACTCCCACTCTTGGGGTAATGGAAAGGGCATCCCCATGCCTATGTCCTCACGTCCAGCGAAGGCTGTCGGATCAGCTTTCGCGGCACTCAATCCGCCGATGTCGTCAGAAGCCGGTCGAGTCGAGATCGTCGAACCGGCGATCGCACACGAAAGCCCGCCCCCCGGCTCTGCCTTCGCCAAGGTGAATCCGCCAGTGAACCCCGCCAAAGTCTTCGAGACTTCGAGCAATGGAAAGGCGGTGACAGCATGACGCGTAAAGCATCAAAGAAGCCCGCCCCAGCGCCGGAAGTGTGCCCCGTGATCGGTGGCGAAGTGATCATGTTCCTCTACCCCAAACATCCGTTCACCGGAGTCACTGGCCCCTTGGAACCTCACTTCGGACGTGTGACAGATGTGCGGGATCTTTGCGAGGATCGTCTCAGCAATCTCGAGATAGAGGAAAACCCAACATTGGTCCGATCACGATTCCTGATCACTTGTGTTGCCCCTGAAACTGGCGCGATGAGCACTTTCTTTAGCGACTACATGGAACAGTTGCAGCATCTGCGGCCCGGTTTGATGGTATCTCGGATGGCACCTCTGTGGAGTAGTGGTCGACTGATTTCTAAGTCTGAGGGAGGATCCGATGCCTGAGATCCAGCGCGGCGAGGAATACGACGGGCATCCTGGCAGCAAGTATGTCGGGACTGATGCTCGATCGAGCGTGATCTGGGTTTGGTACCGTTCGAGCAGCGGCACATTTGAAAGCATGTGCCTGGTGTTTGACCGGCTGCAGATCATCGCCAAGAGACGAAAAGAGACGGCACTTAGCTAACCCGATAACCAGGGCCCGACTGCAACGGCCGGGCCCTGGTTGCTTCTCAAGAAATGTCGCGGATGGATCCAGGGTATGGCGACTACTGCCCGAACGGTTGCCGAGATCCAAGCGGCAGACCAGGCCGCATCGGTGTCTACTGCGTGAAGCGTCGATCGAGCAAGGTTATCCGGTACCTCTGCTGCAAGATCTGTCGATGGAAACCGGTCCAAAGCAAGTGGGTTCTACCTGAGATCAGAAAAGAGGGACTTTCATGGACAAACGCGCCTGGATAGGGCAACTCAAAAAGCAGGTCGCAAAGGTCGGTGAGGACAAGGCGGCATGGTACGTCTACTGGAACGATCCAGACACCGGCCGGCAGAAGTGCAAATCGTGCGGGCCCGGGAAGATTGGCAAGTCGGCCGCGAACCGACTGGCAGACACGACTCATTCGCAGTTGGTGACTGGAACGTATCAATCTTGTGATCGAGAACGATGGGGGCATCACCTCGACAAGTCGACGAGACAAAAGCCACTCAATACATTCATGGCTCGTTTTAACGAGCACATCGAAGGAATTGCCAACGGAGTTTCGCTCGAAGCTGCACAACTCTCGATCAAGACATTTGAACGAATCGCGAAGCCGAGCCTCATGAAGTCGGTGAACGCGGACATGATCGACAAATACATCACCAAACGTTTGGCGGAAATCACAAAGAGAAAGGGGCCCGACGGTCAACGTACCAAAGTCTCTCCGGCCACCGTGAATCGAGAGCTGCGATACTTGAAGGCGGCACTTCACCTGGCGGTCGACTGGAATTTCATGGACAAGGTCCCTCGGATACGATTCCAGAAGCTACAACAGAAGCTGCCAACGTTCGTACCTCCCGAACACTTCGCAGCGATCTATCAGGCGTGCAGCTCGGCCACCTTGCCAGCCAGCCTGCCCAATGTCACCGCGGCCGAGTGGTGGCGAGGTTTGATTGTGCTGCTGTACATGACGGGATGGCGAATCGGTCAGGCAATATCCCTTCGGTGGGATGAGGTCGATTTGGAGGCCTGCACGGCATTGTCGCGATCTGACGTGAGCGGCAACAAAGGGAAGCGCGACGATCGCGTTCCCCTACACGACCTGATTGTCTCACATCTTCGACCGCTTGAGGCCAGCTTCCAAAGCCATGTCTTCCCCTGGCAGAATCACCTTCGAGTGTTGTGGGAAGAGTTTGTGCGGATCCAAGAGGCCGTTAGGTTGCCGGGGGACATGCCGATGCCAAAAGGCGGAAAGAACGGGGCCTGGTACGGCTTCCATGATCTTCGCCGCGGTTTCGCGACCTGCAACGCGGAAGCCCTGGACCTGTTCGAGCTGCAGGCGCTGATGCAGCATCAGTCCTTGGAAACCACAAAGACTTATGTGAACATGGTGAAACGCCTGAAGCGAGCGGCAGACGGGCTATTCGTTCCTTCTCTCACGACCGCAACGGGCTGAACGAGGTATAGGAACTCAGACATGGAATATGCATGGAACGGTGGGTTTTGTGATCAGACCGTATCTGCTACAGTGGAAACGGAACACACATCACCTCTTCATGTTCCATCAAACACGCGCCCGTAGCTCAGCTGGATAGAGCAACGGATTTCTAATCCGTCGGTCGGAGGTTCGAATCCTCCCGGGCGTAGTTGCAACCCTCTGTTTTGCAGAGGGTTGCGTCACTCTTGTGAAATCTACTTTGGTGGTAGCATGTGGGTTTTCACAAGATTTCACAAAAACAACTCCCGGCGTTAGCCCCAGCCTTCACTGAGTTCTGAAGCAATCCGTGCAGCCTCGGACCAGTTCTTTGCCGCTGTTGCTTCAGCATGTGCGGCCTCAAGTTCCTCGCGACTTCTCTGCTGCACCGGATGACCGTACCGTGTTGCAACCAACGGTCCCAAACTGGACAAGATA
>CBIHQO010000142.1:0-10730 GCA_966211735.1 uncultured Schlesneria sp. | reverse complement strand
TGGAGGGACAGTCGTCCACAAGAAGTCCATTGCTTGTGTGATCTGTGTGCCGATCGATCGCCCAATCGCCGTGACACCCCCTGATGCTTGCGGTTCATCGTGAACGGCAAGGTTCGAAGTGATGTTGGACATCGTCATATCTCCCCATGGAATCGCGGCCGACGTGGGAATGACCACAGCCAATTCTCGAGCCGTCGCAGTCGTGTCTGCCGCCAATCCCTGATATTCCATCCGCAGGTCATCGAACACCGCTGCCATCGACGAAGCGACTTCAGCGGGTGCATCAAGAGAGTGTTCAACGACTGGAGCGGGTCGATCGTGCTCCTTCTGAGCCAACGAACGATCGATTGATCCCGATCGAAGCGAAACGCCGATCCCCAGCACCGCCAACATGCAGGCGGCCACCGCGACTGGCACCCAACCTCTCCCCGAACCCACGTGCGAGGGCTGAAGTGCCGATGGCGACAACTGCTCACTCAGAAGTTGGCTCATGACGGCATCGATCAATGAGGATGGTGTCTCGACGGGACGCCATCTCAGCACTGCCGCGTTTAACAACTGGTGATCACGATAGAGCGAGCGGCAGGCGTCACACGCGCCGACGTGAGCCGCAACCGATTCCGGCAGCGATTCACCGCGTGTCTCAACCAGGTGCTCGAGCTCTCTTTCAAATTCGGAACAGTTCATGTCCCTCCTCCGTAACAACGCCTCTTGCCCGCAATAGCCCCGCCAGTTCGCGCCTGGCCCGGTGCAACCACGTCTTGATGGTCCCATCCGGACAATTCATGATTTTGGCAACCTCTTGCAGGCTTAACTCTTGCTGATGAAATAGCAGGAAGCAAGTTCGATATTCGTCTCGCAATTGTTGTAGCGCCAACTGCAGTTCTTCGGCCAGATCAAATCCTCCCAGTCGCTCCTGGCGAGCCGGTGGCTCCACATCGACAGCCACAGTTCTCGCGCGTGTCATACGGCGAGAAAGATGAGTTCGGCAGCGGTTGACGGCGATCGTCAAAATCCAGGGCTTGAGCGGACGAACTTGATCCCACTGACTCAAATGGCGTACGGCCCGAGCCAACGATTCCTGGGCGACGTCCTCTGCATCTTGCCGATGGCCTAATTGCCGGAAGCAGAGCGCAAACACCCACCCCTGGAACTGCTCGATAAACGTGCGCAGCCCATCACGATCCCCAGCCAAGCAGCGTTCGACGAGTTCCCGGTCGTCCACCGCGCGGTTTACCTTTCTCTGGAAAGAGATACCCGCATTGAGACTCAGCGGTTTCAGACTGATCAAGTCGATCGTGTGCAGCAAAAAACCAGATTTCGCCGAACTCCCGCAGGACTTGGCGAAATCTGGTTTGAACGGCCGCTCGAGACTCGAAATCGACTCTATCGAGTGATTTGTTCTCGCGCGAACTGCCGGGCCAGCTTGTAGGCATGCCGCAGTGCAAAGAGCCGAGTTTCCATCTGCTCTTCCGTGTAATACTTCCCATCGCTAGCCGGAAGTCCTGCGAGAGAAATCGTTAACGGCATCAGGTCGAGGAATTCACGATATCGTCGCTGCTGTTCTGCGACATTCGGGTCCGCTGACATAGGTGAGTCTCCCGTCGGTCAGTCATGGAATGCCAGACTCATCCGCGAATGTCCGGCGTATCGCTTATTACCGGGTACGTTTCTGCATGTAGTTTTTGATGATATCCGCAGCCGTATTCGATGGCTTTTCCTCCGTCTTCGGCGGACCACCGGCAGGATCAGGTGCTGCTGGCGGAGGCGGTGCCTTGACCCCGGTCGATTCAGGCGAGGGAAGCTTGACCGCAATCGCCGAGTCAGCGGCAGGAGCAGCCATCGCCTGCTGCGGGGCCTGAGCCTGTGGATACTGCGGCATTGGATAACCTGGCATCGCACCAGGATAGGCGGGCTGGCCATATCCCGCTGGATACTGAGGATATCCCATCTGTTGCTGAGGATACCCCATCTGCTGCTGCGGGTAGCCCATTTGCGGTTGAGGATAACCCATTTGCTGCGGAGCGTAGCCGGGATAGGCAGGCGCCATGCCGGGATAACCCGCTGGCGGCATGGGTGCATATCCAGGATATCCCGCTGGCGGCGCTGCGCCTGGAATGATCGTCGTGTCCGCCGTCAGACTTGTCGACGTATCAGTTGTCGGCATTGCGAAACTGGTCGGCAATTCGAAGGATGTATCGCTGGAAGCGGGAAGATTGTCCATCGTCGGCAATTCGATGGTCGCTGACGCCGGCGTCACATCCAATTCCGTCGAACTGAGCCCCATCAGCGGAGCAGGGGCCTCGGGTTCGGCAGCAGGGACTTCGGAAACGGTGCGCAGACGGATGACAAGCTCTAATTCAAGCTTCCCAATTCCGATCTGGTCTCCCGAATTCAGCGTCAGTTCGCCGTGAAGTGGCTTCCCGTTGACCCGAGTGCCGTTCGTGCTGCCCAAGTCGCGCAAGCGTACGGCATAGTCATCGACAGTAAACACACAATGGTGTCGACTGACCAAGTCACTGTTCGGTCGCAATTGGCAGTCTTGTTCGCGACCAACCAGAAATTTTTTGGTTGAGAGGGGAATCGTTTTCCCCTGGTGTTTTCCACCGAGAATTTTCAATTCAGCCTGCAGCATGAATCAGGCACTCCAGAAAGGCCAAATTAACACCCATCGCCGGCGAGATCGCCAAAGCGTTTCAGCACTGTCCTAAATACCAGAGAGGAAATGCAACAGGCGTTCTTTCATTGTCTGTCCGTCAGGAAAATGCGACTCAAAAAGAGTAGCCGCGAGATAACAAAACCCGAGGAAACAACATCTGAACCGATGTTACGCTACCGCTCCTTCGAGATACTGTCAACAAGGGTAGAATCGTTAAGAATTGACTAATGAAAATGACGTAACCACTGCACTCTAACACAGATCACCCAACAAAACTATAACGATCTTTGATACTTTGCGAAGCCTCTCCTGTTCACGAATTTGAACTGGCGATTTCAACCTGGAACCAACGAGATTATTCGCGCCGCTTGTTCTTCAGCGACCGTCAGCATTCCCGATTCCGAATCGACCGCCACTTCCTGAAGCAACGATTGTCCAAGTTGTTCTGCCAGTCCTGACAAATCGACAGACGGTCGCAAATCGGCAATCCCCAGTAATTCGGGCGTCACTGCTGATGCTTTCAGCAGCAATCCCCCATGCTGGAGAATCGCACCACGCCTCCGACGCTGGGCACTGCCGAGCACTTTATGCCCGTCCAGCACCAAATCGTGCTCATCTTCCCGAGCAAAACACAGCACAGGCTCATTCGCGTGCCGGGTCGTCGTTCCGCGCAGGGTCAGCTCGACACCTCGCAGGCGGAAAGTGTCAATAAACGACTGATGGACGATTCGATACAAATCCATCGGTCGTTCGATGAGCCGCTGCGACACAGGCAACGCCAGACTGTAGGTCAGTTCGACATCGTGAACGAGCGTCCCCCCGCCAGACAACCGACGAACCTGGGGAAGTTGCGATAACCGGTCATCGCTGAGGAGGTCTTCCTCTTTCTGGAAATACCCGAGCGAGACCGTAGGCTCGCGCCAACGATACCACCGAAGCGTGGCGATATCATGGTCAATTGCCGACTGCAACAAGATCTCATCGACCGCCATATTCCAGGCGCCGAAATTCGCCTGGGGGTCGATAATCTGCCGCACGTGAGGCAACTGCACCATCAGCCTTACTCCTTGGTGCAGGCGGTCCAGGTCAACACCGGCTTGCGTGTGGCATTCACTTCTTCGGGACGACTGACTGACAAGGTCAACGGCGCACTTCGCAGGATTTCGGCATCTTCCAGCACAATCTGATGAATTGCGTCCGAGAACGCATCCAGCGTTGCCTTGGATTCGGTTTCCGTTGGCTCGAACATCATGGCATGCGGCACGACGAGCGGAAAATAAACCGTAGGGGGATGAAACCCATAGTCCAGCAGCCGCTTGGCAATATCCATGGCATTGATCCCGCGTTCTTTCGCCAGCCCTGCCGCGGATGCAACGAACTCATGCAGGCAATGCTCTCCATGTGCTGACGGCAGCACATCGGACAACAACTCTTTCAGATAGTTCGCATTCAGGATCGCGTGTTCAGCCGCGGCTCGAACCCCCGCGGCTCCCAGGGTTCTCAGGTAACAGTAGCCACGAACAAGGATCCCGACATTGCCGAAGAAGGATCGCACTCGACCAATCGAGTGAGGTGGAGTCACCAGCTCAAAGCGTCGGTCGTCACCAGGGCGGACACGGATCACTGGCCCCGGAAGGTACTCCGCCAGAAAATCGCGAACGCAGATGGGGCCGGAACCCGGACCACCCGCACCGTGTGGCCCGGTAAAGGTCTTATGCACGTTGTAATGCATCATGTCGCCGCCAAAATCGCCGGGGCGGGTGATTCCCATGATGGCATTCATGTTGGCGCCATCGATGTATACCAGACCACCTGCAGCATGGACGATCCGGGCGATCTCAGGAATATCTCGCTCGAACAGGCCCAGCGTATTGGGATTGGTGATCATGAAGACCGCAGTCTGGCCATCGACATGCTGCTTCAATTGTTCGAGGTCGACGAACCCGTCTGTCGTTTCTTTCAACTCAACGCATTCGAACCCAGCCATCGCCGCGCTGGCAGGATTCGTTCCGTGAGCACTCGCCGGGAAAATGACCTTCGTTCGATGCTCGCCCTTCGCACGGAAATAGGCCGCGGCAACATAGAGCGCGGTGAGTTCGCCATGAGCCCCCGCTGCTGGCTGTAGAGAGACACCAGGCAATCCTGAGATCTCGGCCAGCATCTGCTGCATCTCGTACAGCAACTCCAGCAGTCCCTGGATGTTGTTCGCCGTCTGATGCGGATGCACATCGACGATCCCGGGCAATCGCGACAGCCGCTCGTGCCGCTTGGGATTGTACTTCATCGTACAACTGCCCAGCGGATAGAAGTGGGTATCAACGGACATGTTCAACGTCGACAGATTGACGAAATGTCGAACGACATCCGGTTCGGCCAGTTCCGGCAGAGCAGGAGGAGCAGCAGCCAGCGCCTCAGGCGGAAGCAGATCTTCAATCGGCCACTCGGGAACATCAGACGGTGGAAACACCGCCGCTCGACGTCCCCCATGAGACAACTCGGAAAGCAATTGAGTGGCTTGTCGGTTACGCATAGTCAAATCCAGAAGCACAAACAGTAAAGATGCACGAGACGGAATCGAAAAGATCGACCGAAGATTAGCTGAGGGCGGTGACCAGCCGGTCGATTTCGGCCTTCGTTCTCGACTCGGTCACAGCCACCAACAAGCACTGGTCTCGATCAGCTTCCGAGACCCCTTCCATCGCCGGCAGTCGGCTGAGAGCAGGGCCGATGTCGATCCCGGCTGCCGCGGCCTTACGAATGGCAACGTCAGCGCCCAACGCATACTTCAACACGAACTCTTTGAAGAATGGCCCGGCAAACATGCGTTCGCAGCCTTCCACCTGACACAATCGGTCCGCGGCATAATGCGCTTTGCGACAACTTAAGTCCGCGACCTCTTTCAGACCCAGCGGGCCCAGCAGTGACAGGTACACCGTGGCACGCAGGGCCATCAAACCCTGGTTCGTGCAGATGTTGCTGGTCGCTCCTTCACGTCGGATATGTTGTTCTCGTGCCTGCAGATTCAGGAAGAAGCAACGCTTTCCATGGCGATCGACCGTTTGCCCGATCAAGCGACCCGGCATCTTCCGCACAAACTGTTGTCGACACGTCATGATCCCCAGGTAGGGACCACCAAACTGCAACGGAGTTCCCAGCGACTGACCTTCGGCAACGGCAATATCAGCGCCCAGTTCGCCAGGTCGTTTCAACAAGCCGACGCTTAAGGGATCGAAGGACTGAACCAGCAACGCACCGTGCTGATGAGCCAGCTTTCCAATCGCAGCCACGTCTTCCAGACAGCCGAAGAAATTCGGGTGCTGGACCAGGATGCAGGCTGTTTGATCATTCATCACAGCTTCGAGGTCGGCCAGATTCGCGGTGCCGTCGGGCGTCGGAACCACCACCAATTCGGTGGATTTATTGACCAGATACGTTTGCAGCGTGTGGACGTATTCGGGGTTCGTCGAACCCACCACGACGACTCGACCCAGTCGCCCGGTACAGCGAATCGCCATCAAGACGGCTTCGGCGGCACCGCTCCCTCCGTCGTACAGACTGGCGTTGGCGACATCCAGGCCGCTGAGTTCGGCAATCATCGACTGGAACTCGAAGAAAGCCTGCAGCGTCCCCTGGCTCGCTTCGGCCTGATACGGCGTGTAAGCCGTATAGAATTCCCCGCGCGAGGTGACTTCGTCGACGACACTTGGAATGAAATGGTCGTACGCCCCCCCGCCCATGAAGCAGGCTCGCGACGACGCGCTGGCATTGCGAGTCGATAGCTCCCGCAGATGCTGCTCCAACTCCAGCTCGGTAAGAGCTCGTGGCAGATCCAGCGGCTGCTTCAATTGCAGGTCTGCCGGAATCTGATCCAGCAAGGTTTGCAATGAATCAACACCGATTCGCTGCAGCATCTGCTGTTGCTCGTCGGCCGTGGTGAACAAATAGGACACGCGATCAATCTCCAGGGAATGTGGCAGCGGGTCGTTGCGACAGTCGGTCAGATCGCCACAGAATGTGGGTGACGTGCAGGGCGGTGACCAATGAAGGCAATCGACGACTAGTGTTTTTCCGCGTCACAGTGAGCTTTATAGGAAGTCTGATTCAACAGCGACGACAGCTCACCAGGATTGCTAAGCCGCACCTTGATCATCCAGCCCCCGTCGAACGGGCTGTTCGTCAGCAGTTCCAGGTGATCGGGTAGTTTTTCATTGCGAGCGATGACTTCACCGCTGACAGGTGAATAGACATCGCTGACCGCTTTCACGCTTTCCACTTCGCCGAACGACTGGCCTTGAGTGACCTTTTTGCCGATGGGAGGCAGATCCGCGTACACCAGATCGCTGAGCAGATGAACTGCAAAGTCACTGATTCCGATCGTGGCGACATCACCTTCGACAGCGGCCCATTCGTGAGTCTTGGTGTATTTCAGTGTGGCGGGGTCCATGCAGGCGAAGTCCTTTCGCGTGAGAGAAATTTCAAAAGAGGTTCCAATCGAAACTCGCGATCAATTCGCGAGGTTCGATCCACATATTTTACTGACTTGGCGGTGAAGGTGCATCGGCCTGCTCGTATTCCGCAATCTTGGCGATACGACGAGCATGCCGTCCCCCTTCAAACGGGGTCGACAACCAGAGTTCGATCATTCGCGATGCCAGCCGCTCGCCCAGCAAATCTGCCGACAGGCACATCACGTTGGCATCGTTGTGTCGGCGGCTCATCTCAGCCGACAGATCGTCATGACAGAGGGCCGCGCGAACACCTTTGAACTTGTTCGCCACGATACACATGCCAATCCCGGACCCACAGATCAGGATTGCCCGATCAACCTTTCCCTCCGAGACGGCCCGCGCTGCCTTAGCTCCAAAATCCGGATAGTCGCAGATCTCGGAATTTGTCGGACCCAAGTCTAGGGCTTCGTGATGCAATTCGATCACCTGGGACAGAATCCTGTCCTTGATGTTGAAGCCACGATGGTCACTTGCAACCGCGATTTTCATGAGTCCCGTTCAATTACTTAGCGTTGGTGGTCCGTAGACCACGTCTCAAGAGCGTGTCGCTGCTGGTCGTTAACTGACCTCGATATCATCCAGCAGTTTGAGGATATGTCGTTCAATTTCGGCTTTGCAACTTTCGTATTCCCGACGCGAACCGCCGTAAGGATCGCTCACATCCTGACGCTCTGCCGACAGCATCCGCACGCGGCATGCCAACTCGGGAAACTCATTCAGGATGACCTGCTGATGCCCGCGCGTCATCGTGACCACATGGTCCGCTTGAATCAACAACCGCTCGGTCACCGGCTGACTTTCGTGCGTCCGCAGATCGATTCCTTCCCCCTCCAGAACCGAGACCGCTTCGGCAGCAGCTTGCGCACCGACACCCGCCGACAAACCGGCAGAGAGCACGGCATAGCCGCGGTCCATCAGTTCGTCATCGGGACATTTTAGTTTCTCCGCCAAGCGACGACGAAATAACGCCTCGGCCATCGGGCTGCGACAAGTATTTCCCGTGCAGACAAAGAGATAAATCTCGCTGACCAGGCGATCAATATTGCGAGCGGAGATCATCCCCTGATGCACCAGATCCCACTGTTCGCCCTGAAAACGAACGGTCGTCGTCGGCTCGCCATATCGGCACGGCCCATCGTCAATCACCAATGCGACCTGCTCGCCAAACATTTCGGCGGCCTCTGTCGCGTTACGGGCCAACTTCAAATTTTTCCCGCGGTCCGAGGTGACGACCAAGGGAGCAGGGCTTAATTGTTGAACATGTAAGATCGCTTCATGAGCAGGCACGCGCAGGGCCACGGCCGATCGATCACCCGACAACAACTGACGAGTGGCCGGCGGGAGCGACGCGAACAGCCCATTCAGCGCCGAGGTTTCAAACTCGATCGTCAGCGGACCGGGCCATGCTCGACGGGCCAGCTTGTCAGCCGCAGTGGGCATATTCGGAACATAATCGTGGGCTTCTTGTGGCGACTTCAGCGCGAGAACAGCCTCACCCGAGGAAACGGAGCGAAGTCGTTCGACACCTTCTTCACTGAGCGCCCCAGCAGCGGCGATGTATCCGGTCTCTGTCGGAAACGCGACTAATTGCCCCTCAGCCAACAGCTGACACGCGCGATGGATCACATCGCGCGGGTCATCAGCGCTGCGGATCTCAATTATCTGCGTCATTAGGGCATCCGAGGAAGATCGAGGTGCAACAGGATCGAGCCGACCGGCACCACCACGATTGTTCCGCCCTGCATCAGCAGGCCGGAATTTGTATCCCGAAAGTGTACCCCTGCCAGCACGGGTGTTCAAGGAGCGGCCCTGCACACTCAAACGCCAACTTATGCAGCCAACGCAAGTTACAACAACGCGGAAAGGAGCCGCGGCGACCGATCGGCCATGCCAAATTCCGTGATTCCGCAGGCCACGACAAAGCGAATTTGGGTGGAGGCGTTCGATTGAAAACGGAGCGTTTTCGCCGTAGCTTCCCCGTAATATCCTTATTCCTGGTCAGAACTTCCGGTGATCCGCCGCAAACAAATCAAAATAAATCGATCGATCTGAAACTCTTTGCAAATGCGCGATGCAATCAAGGGAGTGGTCGATGTCTGAAATCGAGGAAGTCGTTGGGACGCTGGATCGGCTCAATTCCGAACTCCAAGATCTCCTCGTCCGGGGACTGAGGATCTGCGGCTCGGAACATCTGCGGCCCCTGCGAGGGATCCACACCGAACTCGATCGCATCGGCGCAACTCACCTGGCCGGTCGACTCACGAAACTGATCTCGGCCATCGAATCGGATAGTCGAGAAGCCGCCGTCGATTTGCTGCGGACTCAGGCGTCGTTGCGAGTCTTCGAACGAGTCCTCACGCTGAAAGTGGCCGCGCTCAAGCTCGATTCCATGATGGCCGTGAGATCTCAAGCGAGTGACGAACCGATTGAGGAAGGTGCCGAATGAACCTCGCCGCCGCCGACCGAACATTGCTAAAACGTCAACTGACCGATCTGTCGCGGGCCGTGGAAGAGATGCTGCTGACCGGACTGACCGCCGCCAGTGAATCGACGCGACAAACGCTCGATGTCACATTTCGAGAAGCCTCTCGATTGCGTCTGCTACGGCTCGCGTCAACATTACGTGGCGCGAACGAAGAAATTGGTCGCTACGTCGCGCAACAAAATGAGTTCTCGGCTAAGCGATTGTCCTTCTTCTTAAATCGAGCCTGGATGCTGGGGCAGGGGTTGCTGCAGGCGATCCAGAATAACGACGACACTGCCCTCTCGCGATTGCTGTGGACGCAACCGACTCGTCCCGTGGAACGACTGGAAGTTGTGACGCTTGGTGTCGGAAAGAAAGTCGCCAAGGGGTCGTTCTGTGCCTTCGAATTTCGGCTACGAGAAATCTCCGGGGCGAATCCACCACGTTTGGTCTGGTCCTGTATCTTCCCACTCAAGGCCGACAATGAAATTCCACCCGAGGGCTTTCTGCAGTTACCTCAAAAGCAGAAGTTCAAGACAGCCGTATTTCTGGAACCGAAAGCCCTGACGATCACAAACGCGATGATCGCAGACGACGGTCACGGCTGCGGAAGAATCACCCTGACGGACACCAGCACGGTGACGGCGGGAGCCGCCTTCGCTGACTGGTCGCGATTCGCAACTTGGTCCCCAGAGTCACTCGTGGGGCGACTGCAGTCGCATGAGCCCGGCCCGCTGGATCTGGAAACCGAACTTCAAGATGAAGTGGTGCTAACGGATTGGACCATTCAGCCCCCCCTCGAAGGGGAGCGCGATGGCCAGGTGGTCTATCCCATCTTCAGTTCCGGACTGCCATTCGACGCCGTGGCACCATCCGGTACCGACGGCACCGCATTGCGAAAGCAACTCGACGACTTAGTGAAAGCGAAAACTCGCCCGCCGCTCTATGGATTGTTGCACTTTGATCGCGCCCGATTCATCCTGCAGCCTTTGGCACTGCTGACCGAATCAGGGCCAACCTTAATCACCATCTCGTCTGAATCGATTAACAGCAAAGCTCTGCTGAAGACGCTGAAGTTCTGACGTGCCACCTCCGTTTC
>CBIHQO010000141.1:0-10731 GCA_966211735.1 uncultured Schlesneria sp. | reverse complement strand
TTACAACTTTAGCGAGCGAATTAACAGTGTCACGCAGGTTTGCGAGTTGTCGATTCTGCTCGATCAAGTCGTCGCGTTTTGCGAACAAATCGCGTTTTTGCACGATCCAGTTGGCGAGTGTTGAATCAGCGGCCGTTGGCAGTTCCGCCTGATTCGACTGCCACTTCACGAGCTTGGCGAATACCTCGGAGATGCGAGATTGATGGTGGCGGACTTGATCTAACGCAGAACCTGCGGGCTGGTTCAGGGATCCGTTTGGCAGCACAGGAGCCGACTCACCTTGAACAACCATCGCGATCGCACATTCCGCATCGTCGGCTGGCATGAATTCAACATGCACACGATGGCCGGGGTAAAGTTCAAGATCATGAGCAACCCAATGCCACTGCGCATCTGTCTGTTTGAATTCTCGCAGTAGTGACCCGTGCAGAGGCCCGGCGACGATCAGGTGTGAATTCACGACGGCGTACGCTCGCACCGAGCCCCGAACCAGGTACCACAAGCGTTTGCTGTTCAAAGTGAATTCTGGCGTGCGAACCATGCGACCGTGGCGATGCCATGCTCCCATCGTGCCGTGATCGTCTTCGGTACCGTCCGTAAGCCTCAAGTCTTTCCAGAATAAGTCGCGATCCCAACCGCCAATCAACGTGACTTTCAGTTCGGGCTGGCCTGCGTCGCTGAACTGCAATTGCCCCGGTACTGTCGGACGAAGGCCAAACGAAACACCATCCTGGATCACGTCGCTCGATTGAGGAGCAGCGAAATTGACGACCAAAGCAGAAGCGGAGATTTCGGGCGGGGGCGAGACGACGACACCGTGACTGCCGGCCATCAGGCTATGGAGCAGATGGTGCTTGTCTGCTTTGGCGGCAATCAGTTCGCGGCACCAGCGCGTGAGGATCTCTGCATCCAAATTGGTCGCTGCTGCGATCTCGGGCAAGCCTGATCGTACAGGTGCAGCCGATGGTTTCGCCGGTCCCGATGAATCACTGGCGAAGACGATCTGGTCCACAAGGATGTGGCCCCAGCCGCCTGCTTCTGCGTCGACTATTTCAATGCGGCCCGTCTTGCCACGCAGATCCGCCACCTGCCATTGCTCGGTCCGCAATGTTCCCGAATTCTGGCCGGTCGCCGTGCGGACCGTTTTGCCGTCGACTTCCAGATTGATGCATGTCTTCCCCGCATGCGCGCCACCCCCAATTTGGAAGCGGATCACGGGATAGTCGATAGTGAACGATGGTGAGACCAAGCGACCGGTCTGAGCATCTCGACCTGCCGCACTGTTTTCGCCTTCGGATGGATTCCGGTGCGAGTTGACCAGATGTTCGCCCTGAAAGCCTTCGAGCGGAGCCGCATAGGCGTTGTCAGCCTTGCGAGGGGGCCGACTTCCGAAAGCTGTTCCCTCCACCTTCCAATTCCCGTAGTTTTCGCCTTCGAAATCAGCGAAGACCAACTCGCCTTCTTTTGAACTGGCCGAATCGGGATTAAATCCATCGTCAACGGCTCGCTTGGCGGTCAGCAGGTACTGGTCCAGTTTGTCCAATGTGGGGCGCGCCGCCTGAAGCATCAGTTGGGACATCTGCTTCCGAGCGAGCTTTCGAGCTTCGTCCAACTGGACGGCAATCTGTCGATCGCGCTCTGCGGTTTGAACACGCACCTGTCGATAGCTGCCACTGAGTAAAAACCCGGTCAGGGCGTAGTAGTCTCGCTGGGAGATCGCATCAAACTTGTGATCGTGACATCGAGCACAGGCGACGGTCAGGCCGAGGAAGGTTTTGGACATCACATCCAGACGGTTATCCATCCGGTCGGTCTCGTCTTTGCGGATATCGACCGGCGAGTGAACTTCTTCGCCAAGAAACCAGAAGCCCGTTCCGATGACTGCTTCATTAATCTGGCTCGCTGTCTTGTCTTCCGAAAGTCGCCAGCGAGGTTTAATCAGGTCGCCAGCAATATGCTCGGTGAGGAATTGATCGTGAGGAACGTCCGCATTCAAGGCGCGAATCACATAGTCGCGGTATTGCCAGGCGTTCGGGATGATCGGTTCGAATTCGTGACCGCGAGTTTCCGCATAGCGGACCAGATCGAGCCAGTGACGTCCCCAACGCTCCCCGAAATGGACGGAGTCGAGCAATCGATCAACCACGTGCTCAAACGCTTGTGGAGACGTGTCATTGAGGAATGCCGCGACTTCCTCGGGCGTCGGCGGTAGTCCGACGAGGTCGAAGTAGGCTCGACGCAATAGGGCGTGCTTCTCGGCGGCGACTGCAGGAGCCAGCTCTTTGGCTTCGAGGGCAGCCAGAATGAATCGATCCGTGGATGACAGCGGCCAGTGGGCGTCTTTCACGTTGGGGATTGGCGGATTCGTGATCGGCTGCCAGCACCAGTGCTCAGATTTGCGGGTGGCAAGGTCGAACGGCTTCACCGTCCCTGCCGAACTAGCGGCTTCTTTGGGCCAGGGGGCTCCCATTTCGACCCACTTGGTGAGAGTCGCGATCTCGGCCGCTGGCAGCTTCGATTTGGGCGGCATCTGATACAGATCGCCATATTCGATCGCCGAGACCAGCAAACTTTCTTTCAGATTGCCGGGAACGACCGCGGGTCCAGTGTCACCCCCTTTGAGTGAACCGGCCCTGGAGGTCAGTGACAATCCCCCCTTCGGATCGCCCTGCCCTGTCCCATGGCATTCCAGGCAGCGAGCGGTCAGGATCGGGCGGACCTGCTTCTCGAAGAATTCGAGCGATGCATCATCGAAGGTCGCCTCAGCGCGCGCGGGGGGTTCGTCTGCCTGACAGAACGATGCCAGCATTCCGATGAAAACGAGGGAGATGGTCCACCATCGCCTTGTTTCTGGCATCACGTGCTCCTGCAACAGCCATTCGCGAGTCAAATAAGCATTCAAACAAGTCACGTCACGAGCTACCGATTGAACAGGAAAGCTGGACTGTTGATCAATGCCCACATCAGGTCTTGCGCTCCGTCGGTAAGCTTGTTGTCGACGAGATATTTCTCACCCTGATTGCGTTCTGTGTCCGTTGGCATTCTATTCAGCACCGAGAGATAGATTTCCTCGACCATTCGTTTCGGCTCTGCTTTGGCAGCCACCAATTTGGAAATCAATCCCTGCGGATGGACAATCGCCTCGGAAATTGTGGGGCCGTTGATCAGCGTCAGTGTCTGCGCCAGACTGACTTCCGATGAACGTTCGCATTCGCAGGGTGATTCACGCGGCGCACGCCCGAACATGTCGAGGAATGCGACTGATGCGGACGAGTCCGGCAGTTGTGAAGCATGGAATCCGCCGGGTACGCCAGGCAGATTCGTCGGCGCGCCGGTAGCCGTCATGATCGCATCGTAGAGTTGTTCCGCAGCCAATCGTCTAGGAGTGGCGTGCGAGTAATTGACATCGTCGTCTTCATTCCAATGCTGCGTGGCGAACGTTCGCTGATACGTGTGCGAATTGGCGATGGTTCGTAAAAGATGCTTCAGATCAAACCCGCTGGCGACGAAATCGCTGGTCAGGGTGTCGAGTAGTTCGGGATTCGAAGGGGGATTGCTGAGGCGGATATCATCGACGGGATCGATAATCCCTCTACCATTGAGGTAGCTCCAGTAGCGATTGGCCAAGCTCTTGGCGAAGTAAGGGTTCTCTTTCGCCGTGAGCCAGCGACCCAACTGGACACGCAAGTTATCGTTCTTCAGATCAAGACCTTCGATCTGAAACGGGAACGAGGCCGAAGTGGATTGGCCAGTTCCGGCATGGATGACCTGTGCTGGCGACCGCATGTCGTAGATCACCTCTTCTTCGGTCTTGCGGCCACCTTTGCGACCGACCCCTCCGAAGAAAGCGGACAACTGATAATACTGCGTCTGCGTCCATTTCTCGAACGGATGGTCGTGACATTGAGCACAGACAAACCGTGTTCCGACGAACACCTGAGTCATGTTCTCCATGACTTCGCGGGGTTCGCGAGCGATGCGATAGTAGTTCGCGGGTGGATTTTCGAGAGTGCTGCCGCTGGCCGTCATCAGGTCATAGACGAATTCGTTGTAGGGGCGGTTCGTGGCAACTTGTTCGCGGATCCAGTTGCGGAAGGCCCAAACTCCCTGTTCATTGATGAATTTTCGATTCGACATCAACAGGTCGCTCCACTTGAGCGTCCAGTGGTCGACGTAGTCTGGTGACTCCAGCAGTTCGTCGATCCTGGCCTTTCGTTTGACCTGCGATTCTCGCGGATCATTCAAGAAGGCTTTGGTTTGTTCGCCGTTCGCTGGCAGGCCGGTCAGGTCGAGGGTTACACGGCGCAGGAATTCGGCATCGGAACAAAGATCGGCGGGTTGAATCTTCAACCGCTTCAGCTTGTTGTTGACATGCGTGTCGATAAAGTTGAATTCGGGAGAGTCCGTCCAGGCGAAGCCTTCGCGAGTCCCCAAGACCAGGACCGTGTTTGAAGCGTACGCCCCTTCATAGCGGACCAAGATGGATGTTTCGCCGCGACGCACTGCTTTGACCTGACCGGTCCCTCCGACGGTCGCCACTTCGAAATTGCTGGATTCAAAGATCGAATCCCGAGTGACATCGCGAGACGTTCCATCTGCGAAGGACGCGATCACTTGCATCTGCTGCTTCGAGCCCGACCGATCGAGGATCGGATTCTTCGGCAGAATATCGAGTGACGTCGGCCGCGTGGCCTCACTGAACTTGCAGCCTTCCGCGATCCACTGATGAATGATCTTGTAGGCTCGCGATTCTTCATCGAACAGGAAGCCCCCTTCGTGAGGAACGCCTTGAGTCGGCTTCAGCAGCATCAGGCTATCGCTTGGGTTCGTGCGATTGAACCGTCGTCCCGAGACGTCATCAACCAGGGCTCGATAATCGTAGATCGGGTCATAGCCACGCAGGCTGAGTTTGAAGCCTTTGCGGCCCTGCTGCGCTCCGTGACACGTTCCCATGTTGCACCCGACCTTGGCCAGGATCGGTTCCACATCTCGAATAAAATCGGTCGGAGTGGCGGAGACCTCTTTCACTTCCACGGGGACTTTGACAGTCTGGCCACCCGCTGTCACGATCAATTCGGTGGCTCCCACAGCGACAGGAGTTACATATCCCTCTTTATCGACGGTGATTTGCGGTCCTCCGGCTGTTCGCCTGGCGGAATCGGACAGATCGATGATCTTGCCATCCGCCGTTTGTCCGTAGACCAGAACGCTGCGGGCGTCGCGGAGGTTACTGAGGACCAGCCGATCCGGGCTCGTTTGGAGTTTCACGACAGCGACAGAATCATCGGCCGATGTGACAGTGGCGGTTGCTACTGCCATTAAGCAGAGAATCGTTGGGAACCAGCTTTGAGGTCGCATGAACGCTTCCTTGGAGTGATCGCTTCGTAAGATTTGCATCATTGGAATTATTGCAACACGCGGTGGAATATCAGTTGGCCCCGGCTACCGCGGGTGTGATCGTGACGGGAATAAACTCCTTCACCAACGCGCCCGTCTCGGCATCAAACAATCGCACGACGCCATCCAGGCCACCCGTCGCGACTTGTTTGCCGTCCGGGCGGAAGGCGACGGCGAAAACACCCGCTTTGTGCCCAGCAAGTTCCAGCAGGGTCGCTTCGGTGTCGGTCTTGTAAATACGTGCGGCACCGGGGGTGGCATTGCTGCTGCCAACCACGAACTTGGTCCCATCCGCATTGAACTGCAACGCAACGACTCGCCCCGGCATCTTGGTGTAACCGCGCAGTCGATTGAAATCGTCACCAATCTGACGGGCCTGCGTGCGGAAGATCTTGTAGAGCTTTGGTTCCCCGTCAGCTCCTCCGATCAACACCTGCTCTTCTTTCGGATGCCGCTGAACGGCCATCAGGCCACCCTTGAGGGCTCCGGGAGTGATGCTGGTGATGTTGTCGATGAATTGCGAGGTCTTGAGTTCTGTCAGCTTCATCGACATGTCACGACTGACGCTGATGACGTGATCATTCTTCAATGAGAACGTCGTGCCATAGACGAGGTCAGAATGGGCATCCATTGCCATGACCTGTTTGCCATCGGAGACTTGTATAGCGCGGACGCGATTGTCGAACGTGCCAAACGACAGCAGCGTGCCGTCATCGTTGAAGCTGGCTCCGTAGAGTGTGTCGATCCCGATGGTATCCGATCGCAGCAGTTCCTTTTTGGCAACGTCCCAGAGCTGAATCTCCCCAAATAGGGAGGGGGCTCCCCCAGCGGTTGCAACCTTCGTCCCATCTGGCGAGAACCGGATCGAATTGATCTTCGGAGATCGCCCGACGAGACGGCCGACCAGTTCGCTACCGTCTGCCTTGTGCAGCAATACTTCGTGGTAGCCGGAGACCGCCAACAGGGAACTGTCGGGTGAAAACGCGAGCGCAGTGATCACAGGCCCTGTTGAGTAGATCGGCGGCTTGGTTGTGGAGACATCGTCTTTGGCTGCCGCAGGAGTGTCGTCCGTTGCTCCTTGAGCAATCCAGTTTCGGATCGTGTCGATCTGTTTCTTGGAAAGCGGGTCGGCATTCAATGGCATTGCCGGCTTTTCGCCCGAGATGTTTTTGACGATTAAACTCTCGTCGGGTTTTCCAGTCACAAAACTGGGACCGGTGTCGCCCCCTTTTTGGAACAGTTCAAAAGAGATCAACTGCAGGTTGCCACCCAGTTTGGCGGGCTGGTGGCAACCCGAGCAGTGTCGCTGCAAGATGGGTCGCACATGCCGATAGTAGCTGACCTTCTCGTCTGTCGCTTTGGCCTCGTCTGCACCGTGGACAACTGGAACCGCAGATGAAATCAACAGCGTTGCGGCAACAAAGAATCGAAACGGCATCTGCATGATTCCAAGGAAAGAGCATGGCAGGAGGCAAGGCAAGCCGGTTGCGGCCAAGGGTGTCGGCGACCAGTGCATCAAAGATAACTTGTGAATGGTCGCCGAGTAAAGGAGTAACCGGAAACTTTGGCCAATACTTACCCCTTCCGAATCAATTTTTCGGATGAGCGACTGGGCTAAATCGCATCCTGCGCGACCTGAATGCCGCTGGGATGGTTAAACCGGAAGATTCAAGGCCTGGGTATTGCCGGAACTGGGCTGAGCTGATTGCTCACAGCCGTTGCGCATCTGGACGAACGACCGCAACATGCAGATCCATCACATTCGTGTGAGTCGGCCCCGTTTTTACCAAGCCACCCGCGGCGGCGAAGAACGTGTAGGAATCGTTGATGGCGAGCGCATCGAAAGGATCGAGCTTTCGCGCGCGAGCCATATCGCGAACGTCCTCTGAGCAGACAGCGCCCGCGGCGTCGGTCGGGCCGTCTTCGCCATCGGTTCCGCCGGACAGAATTGCGACCCCTTGTAGTTGCTCATCCCAAAGGTGGCACAGAGCGGCAAGTGCGACCTCCTGATTGCGGCCACCCACTCGCGGTCGGTCTGTCTCAGCCAGTTTGACGACTGGTTCACCGCCACCAATCAGGCAGATTGGCCCCGGATCTTCTGAACGTAGAATCGCCAGACACCGCCCTGCGATTTCCTTGCCGACTTCCCGAGCGTCGCCTTGCCGATCGCTTCCCATAGAATGGACCTCGTAGCCTAGCGAGCGAGCGCATTTCACCGCTGCTTCCACGGCGGTCTGGTTATTCCCAATGATCTGGTTCAGGCACGAGATTCGAGGTTCACAGGGAGTCGCGTTCGCGTCGGCCTGCCGACGCAGTTCGCTCCAGATTGAAGACGGAATGAGTTCGCGATCGTCGCTTCGTTGCTGGAACCTGTCCAACACCGCGATCGCATCGGCGGCGGTGCTCTTGTCGCAGATCGTTGGCCCCGATGCGATGATCTCCAACGGATCGCCGATCACATCCGAAATGACAAGAGCGATCATTCTGCCGGCGGGTGCCGCGCGCAGTAGGCCTCCCCCTTTGATCAAGGAAAGATGTTTGCGAACCGTATTGAGCTCGTTGATTGTGGCCCCCAGCCGACTGAGTGTGCGCGTCACGGCCTGCTTATCACCCAGGCTGATGCCAGGGACCGGCAACGGCAATAAAGCACTGCCACCGCCGGACAAAAGCACCAAACACAAATCATCAGCCTTCAGCCCCGTAACCAGTTCGAGAATCTGTTTGCTGCCAGCGACACCGGCATCCGTCGGCTCGTTGACTCCTGCGGGTCGAGCAGGATGAAGATGAATTTGGCGCAACGGCAAGACACAGTCCGCGGGAACATTCACCCAGCCAGTGACCTTCGCGTCGACCAGATCAGAACCGAGAGCCTCTTCGAGCCCGCGTGCCATCCCACTGCTGGCTTTACCGGCACCGACAACGACGATCCGTCGGACGCTGGAAAGGAGAAAGTCTTCGCCGCAAATGCGTAAGTTGTCGTCACTGCGATGGACAGCGCCACGGATCAGGCGGTCGGAATTGACTGCGGCGACGCCGGCGTCCCAAATGCGGCGCGCATGGCGAGGGGCCGTGTCAGAGAAAGGCTGCGATGGGCTGAAGAGCTGTTCCATGCCGTAATTCTACGGAATCATGAAACAGCTCGCTGCGCAACATCGCGAGTTCGACCGCGGCCGAACTCGCTTTTTTGATCTCGTGAATTTATGCACCAGGCCGCATACGGACATAGGCTGACAAGATTTCATACAAGTCTGGAGAGACCTGAATCTCTTCGTCAGCAAAATCGTCCAGCCAGGCGCGATTACGACGAGCGGCATCAAGCAGCGCTCGCGAGATGTCGGCCAGACGAACGTTAACTGGCGGCTCTGCAACGGGAGTTGCCGATTCGTCACCTGTAAACAAGCGAAGTCGATGTCGCATCATTCATCCCTGGTCGAAGCGACAAGATGCACAGACCGGACACCCCCGTCGGGTGTCCGAATCTTTCAGCAGCGCGCCGGCCACGCCGCATAACGAAGATCGGCGTCGGGGGGCCGGGTTCTTGATAAATTCTGGCGATTAATCCGGTGAGCACTGGTAACCGGGCTGTGTCGAACAAACTAACGTTACGTCGCCGCCGCGATTCGTCCCTAACTGCTGCAGAGTTCGCCGCTTCTGATCTCTTGTCCTCTTGGGACGGCAGGTTCTGCGCGAGGCGCGATTCGGCCCCGTTGGCGGAGTTCAATGCATGCTGCATCACTCGATGTCAATTGACGTTGCGGCGGGATTTGCCGAGGCCGGTGGACGAAGCGCGGCACGTTGTTACTATGGGTGGCGTCGTACTGTTTAGTGGATGAACGCTCGCCAATTCAACGTCGTCGAGGCGCCATGTCTGGGTTTCAGATTTCGAGTGAGTTTCAGCCGGCGGGTGATCAGCCACAGGCCATCAAAAAACTCGTCAGTGGATTGAAGGAACAAAAGCGGGATCAGGTGCTGCTTGGGGTCACGGGTTCCGGCAAGACCTTCACCATGGCGAATATCATCCAGCAGATGCAGCGGCCGGCGCTGATTCTCTCGCACAACAAGACGTTGGCCGCTCAGTTGTACGGCGAATTCCGCGACTTCTTCCCGAACAACGCCGTCAGCTATTTCGTCAGCTATTACGATTACTACCAGCCCGAAGCCTACATCCCGCAACGCGACATCTACATCGAAAAGGACTCGTCGATCAACGAAGAAATCGACCGGCTCAGGCTGCTGGCCACAAGTGCCCTCGTCAGTCGTCGCGATGTCATCGTCGTCGCCAGCGTGAGCTGCATCTACGGCCTGGGTTCGCCCAAAGATTATCTGGAGATGATGATCCCGCTGCAGGTCGGCGGCACCATCGATCGGGACGAGTTGCTGCGAAAGCTATGCGACATCCATTACAGCCGCAATGATGTGGCTCCTCAGCGCGGCAATTTTCGAGTCCGTGGCGACGTCGTCGAAGTCTGGCCCGCCTATGAGGAGTTTGCTTTCCGCATTGAGCTTTGGGGCGATGAGATCGAAAAGCTGGCGATCATTAATCCGCTCACCGGAGAAGAGGCGAAGAAGCTGGACGACATGTATGTCTATCCTGCGAAGCACTATGTGCTGCCGGAAGACCGCGTGAAATCGGCGTGCGATGAGATTGAGCGCGAGTTGAATTTACAACTCGAAAAGTTCCGCCGTGAAGGCAAGCTGCTGGAAGCGCAGCGATTGAATGCGCGAACACGTCACGATGTCGAACTGCTGCGAGAAGTGGGCTTTTGTCCAGGTATCGAGAACTACAGTCGAGCCCTTTCCGGCCGCAAGCCCGGCGAACCGCCCTATACGCTGCTCGACTTTTTTCCCGAAGACTACCTGTTATTCATCGATGAATCTCACGTGACGGTTCCGCAGATTCGAGCAATGTTTAACGGGGACTTTGCACGCAAGACCACGCTCGTCGATCACGGCTTTCGGCTGCCGATGGCATTGGACAACCGTCCGCTGAAGTTTGACGAATGGAATCTGCGGCGACATCAAACGGTCTTCGTCTCAGCGACACCAGCAGATTGGGAGTTGGAGCAATCCGAAGGCGAGATTGTCGAGCAAGTGATCCGCCCGACAGGCCTGGTTGATCCGACCATCCACATTCACCCCGCGCGCGGCCAGGTTCCGCATCTGATTCAGCAGATCCGCGACAGAACGGCGAAGGGCGAACGAACTCTCGTTACGACTTTGACCAAGCGTCTCTCGGAAGATCTGACGACGTACCTCACTGAAGAAGGAATCCTTTGCGCCTGGTTGCACTCGGAACTGGATGCCTTCGAACGTGTGGAGATCCTGCGGAGTCTG
>CBIHQO010000140.1:0-10802 GCA_966211735.1 uncultured Schlesneria sp. | reverse complement strand
GTTTTCGGAACGCACCAGTTATGTTCGTGTAGTTAATATGGTGTGTTCCGAAGACTCCACACACCCTACAATTTTTACCTATATTTCTCGCGAATCATTACTGCACGGCGCAATTGGGCCGGATCGACTTGAACACGACGATTCCGGCTGGAGTGGCCAGGGTATCGAAGATCCACAATTCTGACAGGGCTGGTAGCTCGGCAAGATCTCGGAAGGACGCGTCTGTGGCCTGTGTGCCGTGCAGATGTAGTGAGGACAAGGTTTTGATTGCCGCCAGTTCTTTGATACCAGCGTCGCCTATGGGAGTTCCACCGACATCCAACGCTGTGAGCGATGGCAGGGTTGCCAGATGTGTTAAGCCAGCGTCTGAGATCTGGGTGGCCGTTAAGTAGAGCGTTTTCAATTGCTTCAACGTCGCAATCGACTTCAGCCCCTCACCCGTGATTTCCGTTCCCGCGAGAAACAGGACCGAGAGATTGGGGTGAGCTTCCGCGATTGCCGCCAAGCCAACGTTCGTGATTTCTGTTCCGTTCACGTAGAGAGTGTCGAGCGTCTTCAGATCTGCGAGTTTTTGCAGGCCAGCGTCGGTGACTTCGGTCTTGTCCAGGCAGAGTGCTCGCAGTCGTTTGAACTTTGCAAAGGTGGGAATACCTGCGTCGGTGATCTTGGTGTTCTCCAGGAACAGCACTTCAAGGTTTGGTGCCGTTGCCAGATTCTCGATTCCAGCGTTTGTAATGTCGCAATCGCCAAGATTCAGATATGTCAGATGATCGAGCTTTGTCAGTTCTTTCAGGTCTTCATCGGTCACCTTGGTCTCGTTCAATCGCAAGGCGAATGGGAACGGGAGGTCCACCAGTTTTTTTAACTCGGTGCTGCCGACCCCGTTGGCTCCCGAGAACGTCGGTAGCGGGGTCGTCAGGGGCGCATCGTCGCCCAATTCGTCATACGAAATCCCGAGCGGATCGAGCAGTTTGATGGCTGCGTCCAATTGTTCGCGGAGGACATCTGGTGTTGAACTCGTCGCCGCCTGCGGAGCGGATGCAGAGTCCTGTGGCTTGGGTGTGGAAGGAGGGCTTGAAGGAGTCGAGCATCCGACCGCAAACGAAATTGAACAGGCGACTATAGCAACGAAGCGAAACAGCCTCACGAAGACGTCCTTTAAGTTGAGAGTACGGTGATCGAGGACGTATTCTGGCGTGCGGAGCTTCGAATGCCCAGTCAATCAGAAGAACGTCAGAGTAAAAAAGAGCGGCCACTGTCTGGGATCTATCTCTGCTCGACGAGTGCCGCCAGCTTCTTGAGCGACTGTTGCCAGCCGTATTCGTTATCGGCCGGAGCGACTCCCGGTGGCAGACCCTCGTGGACACCGTGCAAATCGGTGCCGCCATTAGCCTCGACTAATGTCGTTGTGATCGTCATCTCACCCTGCATTGCCGGATCGGTCGTTTCAAACTCGATCGCTTCGACGATCTGTTCATTTTCGACGAGCTTTAAGAACCGGCCGTGGTACGTATCCGTGTGCGTGGTCGTCTTGCCAGCGCCGTCTGTGGTGTATGTAAGTGAGACTCGAAAAGTGCCACCCTCGCGAGCATCGAACTCATGCACGTACGAGGTCATGCCATTGGGCACTCTCCATTGCGCGATCGCCTGTGGATCGAGCAGGGTGCGATAAACCGCTGCGCGCGGTGCGTTGATGTGCTGGCTGACGCGAGTTGAGGTCATCGCTTGAAAGTAGCAGAGGGCCGTGAGATCGGCAAGGTGCTGCTTTGCTGTGTCTCTGCGTCAGCCGGTTCGTTGCATCTTCATTGTGCGAAAATGGGACGCTGCTGCGTCCTTGAACCGGCAGCGATACCGTTTGGCTTTGTGCGATCTGCTGCCCTCTTTATAGAGAACTTGTAGATCGACTCGGAAAAGTGGTGATCTGGACATCATGACATGACGTTTAGCAATTCAGGCATGTCTGGCACGATTCGAGCATCGTCACGCTGAAGTCATTTCGATCGAGCGGGCCGCTCACCGATTCAGGACCGCTCTTCCGTTCCTGTGTCCATGATTCGTCCGTTCCCTCGTCTTAAGGGGCCGATCATGACCGCTGAGCGGCTTTGCCCAACAGGTCACGTTTGCCCATTAAATCCGAGTCTTGCCCAATAAATCAACGCGAAGCTATTTGGCTCAATTCACAGTCGCCACCCAAATCTCTCCGCACCTGTCGCATGTGAGGGTGACAACAACCTCATCATCGGGCAACGTGTTTCGGCTGAACTTGCGGAGTGCCCGCCCATCGCAGTCAGCCACCGGGCACGCTGGGCGTTGCTTTCTTGACTCAGCAGCCGTTTTCTTCGCCATCGCCAATCCTGTGTTTTCCAACGAGCCTGGATCGCGCCAACAAAGGAAGAGATTATACCCGCTTCCGTGGCTTCCAGAGAATCAGGTAGGCGGAGAGGAGGGTTAGAGGGATCGTCAGCGACCAATAGCGCCACTGCCATGCCTGGAAGTGTTCCATGATTTCTGCCGACATGAAGACCGCTCGAATCGAATCCGAGTCATCTGGAACTGATGGTGTGACCGCTTCGCTGTGCCACTGATTGAGAGCACCCATCTGTTTGTGGGGAGCGGCTCCCATCCAGTGAATGCGTCCACGCCACGAACAGATTTGGTATTGCCGACCGCCCACTGCAAACGCAACGCTGTCGAGCGCGACGCGACTCCGCATCCACCCCACCGTGAACACGCACGCCATCACCAGCGAGACTACCCCCGTCTTTCGTCGCCAGCCGTGGAAGAAGGTGTGCATGGGCGCGAGCTTTCACGACGATGCTCATCGCGGCTTCGGCAGTTTGGACCCGCGTAGTCCAGATGAGTCGCAAACGACTTGTCGCGATCCGCGATTGACGATGCAGAACTCATTCAATCGCAAGTGAAAAGCAATTCGCTGCTCGCTTGTCCACGATAGTGGGAAATTGATCTCGGTATACCCACCGTACCCGCCGTAGCAGTAATTGGGCTCAATCCCAGATGCGCGAAATAGCCTAACAATACTGAGCCAAGTTGAGCACTCGCGATCTCCGCAGCATTCGTAAAGGCGGAGGAAATCTTTCGTCGGCTGTCGAGGCTTCTTACCAATGAAACAGTATTTGCACAGCATTCTTTCGGCGTTGCCGGTCAATGTTGTCCACTGACCACATCCATCGCATCGATGCCGAAAGGACAAATTTGGATATAGCTTGCTCCTCGCCTGCCGTGGATTGCCAGGAAGCACCTCAAAGCCAAACACCACAAGCTGTTCATCTGTCATCGTCGGCGGAAACGCCATTTGAAGTCCTCTCTTGTCAAACATTGAGCACCAAGGGATAGTATCTGATTACGATCCCTGAATTGACAGGTAGGGCCGGTGATTCGAGCCCAAAAAAACAGCGCCGAATCGGCACGAAACGCCTTTAAAGCGTGACGAAAACAACGTAAATCAATGCATGGAAAGGACTTCCGAAATGCACCATTTCACGCACCAAAAAGCTTGCATTTTCCATTTCGACCGATATGATCGAGTCCACTATGGAAATACAACGCCCCCTCTTCGAAGCCAATCCAGAACGAGCACGCTCCTTTGGAGATGCCGCAACGCGGCTCAGTGCCATAGTGACACCGTTAGCCTGGAAGGCGCACAAGGATACACTCCTTGATATGGGTGACCGCGTCAAATCTGACAAATGGTTCAGACGCCTGAAGCCAGGCGAGAGGGCGCAGGTCATCCATCGGCAGATCATTGAAGAGATGATGGATCTGCTTCGCGAGTATGGGCGAGGGCTGACGTATCAGTGGCGAGAGGTGCATTCCATGAATCTCCTCTGTATTGATGACATCGCCGTTATCGGGTTTAAGCGGTTTCGCCGCGACTTCTCACGCAGCAACTACGAGACTCGTCACAACACTGAATTCTGGTCGCAAGAAGACAACGAACGACCGATCAAGCTCATTATCGGATACTTACCAAATGCAGCATGGAACGATGCCAGCATATATCTCACTCTTCCAGCCGGACGACCAGGAGGACCTGCACTCGAATATATGCCAGTCGCCGATCAAACCGAGCGAATCATCCATGTGGCCAGCACAAAGCCACTCGAACAATTGCCACCCCCAGTCCGCGCACCAAAACGATTCGTCCTTAAGTCGAAGACGCCAGCTTCTAAGAAAGGGAAAGCAGACAGTGACGCAAGCGACGCCAGTTAATTTGGAAATGATCAAGCTTGCGAGAGAGGCTGAAGGGCACTCTGTCAGGTCGCTGTCCGAACTCCTCAAGATCAACCATACGACGCTGTCGCGTTACGAGTCTGGATTGCTACCGGTTCCAGCATCTTTCATTGATGATCTGGCTGCCGCGCTTGGTCGGCCACAATCATATTTCTACCGCGAAGGGAAGCGATATGAAGGCAGCGGAAACTACCACCGAAAGCGTGCGAGTATGTCGCTTCAACTGCTTAAGCGCATTCATGCGAAAATCAATGAGCTTCGGCTTGAAGCTGCTGCGCTATTGGAGTGGGCGGACGTTGAGACGGAAAGCGATTTCTTTCGATTGAATCGCGATGATTTTGGTGGACCAGAAGGTGCCGCGCGAGAACTGCGTAGGCTATGGCAAATGCCAAGCGGGCCGGTCGCGCATGTGACAAGCTTAATTGAAGGCGCTGGCGGCATCGTGTTCAATTGTGATTTTGAAACGATAGCACTTGATGGCGTGAGCCAATGGCCTCTCGATGACTCGTCGATGCCACCAGTGTTTTTCATAAATGACTGTATCTCGGGTGATCGAGCACGGTTCACGTTGTGTCACGAGCTTGGTCACGCCGTACTGCATCACCTGCCGACGCCAGACTTGGAAGGGGAAGCGGATCGATTCGCTTCCGAATTCTTGATGCCTGCTGTTGAGATTCGCGATTCATTGCGAAGTCTAACAATCGAATCGGCTGCAGAACTAAAATCATACTGGAAGGTATCCATTGCCGCTCTGATTCGACGGGCGAAGGACCTGAAGGTTATTACCGCCGATCGCTATACGAGCCTGATGAAGCGAATGAGCACCTTGGGCTACCGGAAGTGTGAGCCAATCCCTATTCCAAATGAAACGCCAGAACTCTACCGCGCATTGTTTGATCTGCAGCGCAGTGAAATGGGTCGGAGCGACGAAGCGATCTGCGCAACGATCCACGTTCGTCCTGATGTACTATCAAGGCGTTTTGGCCGTGGGAATACTGGCCTGCGACTCCGCTTTGCCTGAGTTTATTGATTGGCAGTCAGCTATCCGGCTCAGCCCGCTTGCGTTCGATGCGCTTTGCTGCCTTAAGCAGAGTATCCCGAGCCCAGGTTACGGGCTTCGAGCCGACCGCTTCGGCAGCCTGCCGCACAAGCTTCTTTTCTGATTCTGACATCGGCAGCTTCATGCTGTCGGTTCGTCGCTCGTCTTCTGGTATTGGGGGGCGTCCTGTTCTCATGCGAAATATCATACCCATGACAAATGAACAGTCAACACAACTTTCTGAATTGACCGGACGATATATTATGGGTATATTTAATCCGGTCGGGACGGCAAACCCGAAAAGAAAAAACCCCGGAAGGACGGCAATCCAACCGGGGTCCAATCACAACAGGCGTTTCCGCCCGATGGGACTGTGGCAACAACCATCATAACGGAAGTGCCCAAAAAGAGAATGGGCGAATGATGTGCGAACGACAGCAACGCGGGGCGATGATCGCGGCTATCAGCAGGATCGTGAAGAAGGGCGATGTGTGGGTTGTGCCGTCGCAGAGCGGCAACGGCAAATACACCGTTTCACCGAATGAGCGAGAGCCATACTGCTCGTGCCAGGATCACGAAACAACCGGCGCTGTGTGCAAGCATATTTTCGCCGTGCGGTACGTCATGAAGCGCGAAGAGAATGCGGACGACACTGACACGGTCGTGTCGCCTGCATTGCCAATCGAAGTCGCAACGAAACGAAAGACCTACCCGCAACAGTGGAAGGCATACAACGCCGCGCAGGTCAATGAGAAGCGTCACTTCCAAGACCTGCTGCGTGATCTGTGTTCGAGCGTGCCAACGCCCACTCAGGTTGGGAAAGGCCGTCCAGTGCTGCCGCTGTGCGATGCCATTTTCTCTGCGGTCTTCAAGGTCTACAGCACCGTGTCTGCTCGACGGTTTATGACCGATTTGACGGACGCTCACGCCAGCGGTCACATTGGAAAGCTGCCTTGCTACAACTCGATCTTCAACTACTTGGAGAATCCAGAACTGACGCAGATCCTGACAGACCTGATCGTTAAAGCGAGTTTGCCGCTGCGGGCGGTCGAAACCACAATCGCCGTCGACGGGTCGGGTTTCGCTATGTCACGATTCGATCGTTGGTACGACCATAAGTACGGTAAGGTGCGTTCAGAGCACCAATGGGTGAAAGCAAATATCGCTGTTGGCGTCAACACGCAAGTTGTCACCGCTGTGGAGATGGCCGATCAGGCGGCGAACGACACCCCATTCTTGCCCGGATTGGTTGATACGACCGCCGAGAACTTCGACATCAAGGAAATCGTTGCAGACAAGGGCTATTGCAGCATCGTGAATATCGAAAAGATTCTGTCGCTTGGTGCCGATCCATTCGTGATGTTCCGCAAGGATGTCACCGGATGGTCGGGTGGCTTGTTTGCCAAGGCATACCACTTCTTCGCGATCTACCGCGAAGAGTTCTTGCAGAGCTACCATCAGCGATCGAACGTGGAATCAGCCTTCAGCATGATCAAGCGGAAGTTTGGTGATTCGGTTCGCAGCAAGACCATCACTGCCGCCAAGAACGAAGTGTTGTGCAAGGTTCTCTGCCACAACATATGCTGCCTGATTTCGGCGATGTACGAGCTTGGGATCGAACCGAAGTTACTGGCTTGCTGATGGGCCGTCCTGTACATCGCGCAGGGGCTTGCTGGCGATGTTAATGATCTTTTCCAGCGCCCACACGCACCGAAACACTCGCATCGACGCGACAGAGACGACACCAAGCGTAACTGCTGTAGCTATTAGTTGGGGGTGATCGTCGGTATCAACGATGATTGCAATAATTATCCACACGGTAGCGAACGCAAGCCATCGCGTCGCACTCGTGTAAATCGCAAACACATCCTTGATGGTATCTGTTTTGTGCAGTTTCACGAAACGCGGGGTCTGCAAGAACACAGCAATTATGGATACTGCTGTGAGAATAAACCCAAGCAGTGATCCAGTAATTGAAGCAATTGTCGTATACATCGGCGATCGGCTTCCGCGCAGCAATTGCTCAATCTCATGCGAGGTCAACAGCCATACAGCTAGTGCAATTGTGCATCCTGCTCCGAAGAAGGCCATAAGCATATCTGCGCAGAGTTGATGGCAATCTCGCCAGTTGCTTAGCCGTGTCATTGGATCACTTCCATGCTTGATGCGAGCGCCAGTTCCGTTTTCATTGAATTGTACGATTCTTCGATGGCTGTGTACATCTTTGACTCGCTGACAGCGCGCGTCTTGCCATGCATTTTTGCGATATGTTTAGCCTGTATGAACTGATCTTGGAGGAGATTGAGTTCAGTAACGTTGCCGGTTATGCATGAAGGGCCGGACACCTTCAGCGATTCGAATCTGTCGTTAAGCGGTTTCGACGACGAGAATAGAGACACGATGGCGTTTCGCATTTTCTGCGAAAACGATTTCCCTCTTTCAGAGCGAAGTACGATCTCAAATGAATCGCCGTCCATCTCATCAGCAATCCGAGTGAAGCCACCAGGCAGACCAGAGCCGAACGCGCCGAGATTTGCGACCTCAGATTTGTGAACACGAATATCGACTAGTCGGATTTCATCGAGTTCGTTCAATCGCCCTTGAGCGTCATTTCTAAATAGCGGTCGCAATCGAAATTGCGGAAGCGTCGGCGTCTTTTCTTCACAGTACGTTGAAATAGCAGTCGCGCGAGGACCGTAGAAATTGAACTCCGCCCCAACAATGCCGTGCGGAAAAAACTGGATATGCGAAACTTCCAAGAGACCTTCATCGTCTGCGATTGGCAGTGGTTTTACATTCCCGCCATCATCGATTGATGGAAGATCAATTCTCCTTACCGTGCCCAACTGGATTCGCTCTTTATTGTCCGCGACGGTGGGCCAAGCACACAGCAGTCTATCGTCAATGGCACAGTACCGACTTTTCGGTCCTGTGGACTTTTTGTCAAAGTTGAGCTTCTTGATTTCTGACAAGAGGACGCCAATATCAATCACAGGGATAGTGCCATCCGCATAGGGTCGCGGATGAATGCGATAGAACATGATCTTTCGTTCAACGGTGTCTGTCATCTCTGGCCCGATCAAGATGGAATCGACAAGCGAACTGCTGCCAGAGCACCAAACGGCTGAATCGCACAGAGAGATCAATATTCGCCAACAATTCCGCATGGGCGGCGCACAATCACACACGACAATGCTTATGTGACGGTGGTGACGGTATGCTTCGCTAGAATAACCGGCATAAGCTATCGCAAACCACCCTGCCCAATAAATCCTACACTTGCCCAACAGGTCGGCGATTTTCGAACTTGTTGGGCAAAGCCCCGCTGAGCCTGTGTCTGAATCTTCCGAGTTGCAACCAACGGGTCTCCGGTCGAGCAGTCGGCTGCGGCGACTGATCTGTTCGCAGAACCCGTTCTACTTACTAAGCGTCTGCTTTGTCTTGCACGCGTCTGCCCAGTGGTTCCACTCGGACAGCGGCGAATCGTTCTCACCGTGGCCGCTGCTCGGTCTGACAGTGGGCTACATTGCCCTGCTAGCCATCACGGGGTTTGTGATCGTGAGATTTGGCAAGGTCTGGGACGACGCTCGTTCGATCCTGCTGTTGATCCTGCTGCTGTTTGTCGAGATGTCGTTGATCTTTGACGAAACACTGGTCCGAGAACCGGATACAGGGAGGCGCTTGCTGATCGCGGGGTTGGTCTTTTCGATGGTGCTCTCCGAGATCCTGTTGCTCAGTCTGAAAATACGTCTGCCGTGGTTGTTTCGAGTTCCCTATCATCTGTTGCTCGGACTGTTGTTCCTGTATCCACTGCTGCTGGCCGGTAAGAACACGCTGCCGATGCAGACGGTGTCGTGGTTGATTCTGGCATTTCCCACTGTCGCGGGCGGGATCTTGCTGACGCTGCTGCCCGCGATACGGCGAGGCCCGGAGTACACGAAGGAGAATGGCACGCCTTGGCGATGGCCGTGGTATCCGTGGTCCTTGTTTGTGTTTCTGGCCTTCTGCATCGCTTTTCGAGCCTACGCGATCAGCCTGTCATTCGATCCGGTGTTTGGCGAACCGCTGACAGCCGCCTTGAGCTTCGAATCGACGTTTGGCCTCTATTTTCTGATTCCCCTGGTATTCGCTGTCGGCCTGTTGCTGATGGAAGCTGGCTTGGTTTCGAAACACGATGGAGCGATTCGTCTGGCGATGTGGGTTCCGATCATCTGCCTGATCATGGCCTTGCCGCCCGCATCGGGGTCGGGGACGTACCGGGCTTTTGCTTTGCGAGTGACCGAGCAGATTGGATCGCCGATCTGGGTGACCTTGCTGTTGTCTGCTGCGTTCTATGGTCATGCGATGGTTCGCCGAGTTGCCACCGCGAATGTGTTGATGGCCTGGTCGCTGATCGCGGTCTCTCGCGTTAGTCCTCAAATGCTGAATGTGACGTTGTCGACTCAGCCGATCATCTGGCCGCTCGTCTTGCTGGCCATTATCGAATTTGCTCGAGGAATCCAGCGAGGGAGCTCGCGCGAGGTCTTTATCAGTCTGCTGATCGCTATCGCCGCGCTGCAGCCCTGGCTGGAGCCAATAGGACAAACGAATACTCGATCGCTGCTGATCGTGGGCGGGCTAGTGACCATCGCTCTGTTGGGGACTGGCGCGGTCTTTCGAGACGATTTTGCCTGGCTGCTGCGAATCGTCGGTGGCCCCCTATTGTTGTTGGTCACGATTGCTGGCTCCATCTTGAGCTATCGAGCAGACCAACTGTCGTCGATCTGGAACACGGTCGCAGTCGTCGCTGTCACGACGTTCATCGCCTTCGCGTACGGTGCCGCCGTCCGGATGCGGCTGTATCAACTGTGCGGCTGGGCCAGCGGCCTGCTGGGGACGCTGGCGATCATCGTTGAGGCTGCATCCCTGCTGGTGCGTGAGAGCGGGTGGAAGGGAGCGACCTCGTTCTCGGTCGGCATCGGCTGGTTCGTGCTGGCCGTCATCATCAGTTCCTGGAAAGCCGGTTGGCTGCAATCCCTGAGCCCTTGGTTCAAGCGAATGCTGACTTCGCAGTCCGAGAGGATTGACCTCAACTTTTATTAGCAATGTCTAACGCAGTCGCTCAAAGGACATTTTGCTTCTTCGCGAATCGTACACGCAGTAGATCAGGGCAGCGGTGATCCAGAGGAGATAGTAAGTCAAGACCGCCCCTTGCAGTCCTCTTGGCTTTGGGATCGCGGCGTGAGGGGTGCCGGCTGAATCGACTTCGTAGTACTTGCGGTCTTGCAGATCGTAGTATCGCGTGCCGACGGGGAAGGGCTCGGTAAAGGTTGATTCCGGGATCTGGGGGGTTGATCTCGACGAATTCGAAGTTTGTTTCCTGAGTGGCGATCAGCTCGAGTTAGTCGGAGTTGGTCGCGGCGTCGGCGGATCTGGCGTAGCTCTGCTGAATGATTTGCTTGGGATAGGCGGTCGGCCCGGCGTCGAGCCAATTGTTGCAGACAATAGTCTGCCGGAACGTGAGCCGGTGGTC